>JAUMBO010000034.1:0-7328 GCA_032119635.1 Solirubrobacterales bacterium | reverse complement strand
ACGAAGGAGCGATGGAGGTCGGGTTCAAGGTTCCGGGCGCGGGTACCGAGATCTTCGATTGGGAAACGGTTCAGGACCGGGTCCGGAAAGCGACCGAAGCGGAGGAACTCCGCCTGCTCCACGTCGCGATGACCCGGGCCGAAGAACGTTTGATCCTGAGCGGAAAGGTCCACCCCCTCTCCCGGAACACGCCCCGTCGTAACCGCTCGGCGATGCTCAGGATCTGCGAAAGGTTCGGACTCGACCCGTCGAAGCCGGACGAGTGGGGTTCGGGTTTCGAGTCCTCCGGCCTGACCGAAACCTTCGCCCTGAAGACCAACCTGCCGGGCGATGACGGCACCCCTCCCGCGGAGATACTTCGGGAGATCGAAATGGTGGTGCCGTCCAGTCGGCCCGAAGGGACCACACCCCCGCTGGCCCGGCCGACCAGGGCCTTCTTCCCGGACGTGCCGCTCTCCTTCTCGGGACTGTCTGAATTCAGGGACTGCCCGACCCGGTTCTTCGCCCGTCGCGTCCTCCGGATGGAAGTCGAAGGCCGGGCCGGCCAGTGGTCCGGTCCCGAGAAGACCGGCCTGACAGAGCGGGACGGCGGTACGAGGTTCGGGACCGCCGTCCACGAACTGCTGGAGGAGAGCGCGGCAGATGGCTGGAGGTCGCCCGACCTGGACCGGGCGCGGGCCGCACTCGAGGCCGGGCAGGTCGCCAGGGAGGGCGACGGAACCCCGGAAAAGGCGGTCGAGATGATCACTGCCTTCCTCGAGTCCGAACTCGGAGAGAGGGTTCAGGGCGCTTCCGCCGAGATCAGGGCCGAGCTGCCGATCGTGCTCGGGATCGGTGGGCTAACCATCAGGGGCTTCGTCGACCTGCTGGTCGAGGAGGACGGGAAGATGACCGTGGTCGACTACAAGACGAACCAGCTCAAGGGGAGGGGCCCTGAAGAGCTGATGGAGGGATACGAACTGCAGCGTGACCTCTACGCACTGGCCGTCGCCCGTGCCCGGGGGCTCGACTCGATCGGGACTTCATTCGTCTTCCTCGAGGCGGCCGACCGGCCGGTCGAGAAGGTCTACGACCGCGAGGCTCTCGCCGAAGTCGAACGGAGACTGACCCTCGACGTGGTCGAGCCGATCACCAACGCCCGGTACTTCGGGGGCGAGGGTGAGGGGCCGGAACCGTGCGGCGAGTGTGAGGCCTGCCAACTGTTCGGGCTCGGCGCCAGCTGAGGCGGCCGTGACCCGGGCTTACTCGCCCCAGCGCTCGGCCCACCGGCTGAGCGACTCGATCGCCGGGCCGAGTTCGTCGCCCTTCTCGGTAAGCCGGTAGACGACCCGGACCGGCAGGTCGTCCTGGACCTCGCGATCGACCAGACCGAACGATTCGAGTTCCCGCAGACGCTGGGAGAGGAGACGGTCGGAGAGACCCGGTACGGCTCGCTTGAGGTCGCCGTAGCGGAGAGGACCTTCTGCGAGCGACCAGATGATCGCCCCGGACCAACGCTTGCCGATCAACTCGATCGCGGCGTGAAACCGGGGGCAGACGACCCTTGCTCCGGTCTTCGGGGCCACCTCGCTGTCGGCCACTCCTGTTGCGGAAACGGAAGCCATAGGACCAGCCAAGGACCTTACCGAACGCCGAAGCGCGGCCCCGGAATTCCCGCTGCATCGGGACGAACCACGGGAACTGATGCCGCCCGGCCCTTCACCGGGCGCAGGGGCCGGTGTCAACGGGGCCCCGCGCTCCGTTGACGATCGATGCGACTACGCGGTTAGGCACCGCGAGGCCCCCTGGTGGTCCCTCGGTGGTGGCGGCAAAAACGGTGCCGAGGACACGACCGTCCGGCCCGACCAGTGGGCCGCCGGAGTTTCCCTTCACGACCCTGGCCCTCAGGGTCACGATCGCTCGCTCGAATGGCCCGCGCCCGTAGGAGTCGTCGGCCAGGAGCGTCTTCCTGACCCCGGCCCGAGCCGCGGTCAGGGTCAGCGGACCGTCCTCCGGATAGCCGATCACCGCGGCCGAAAGGCCGGTCGCATCACCCGGCCTGAGCTCCAGGGCCGGAAGCTGGGTGTCGGCGGCCAGAATGGCGATGTCGTTGCGGGTGTCGTAGGCGACCGGCGTCGCCGAAACGACCCGGCCATCGAACGCCTGGACCTCGGTCCCCTGCTGGCCGGCGATCACGTGGGCATTGGTCACGACCAGCCCCGGTGCCACGACCCAGCCGGAACCCATGACCCCGACTCCGCATGAAATCCCCGAGACCCGTACGACCGAGCGGGCGGCAGCCCTCACCTCGGGATCGGCCCCGATTCCGGCGTCGGGTGCCTCGATCGGGCCGGGCGAGGCCGCGATCCTGGGAAAGGGATCGATCCGGTAGAGCGCCTCGATCAGCGGTCCGGAGGGAGGGAGCACCCCGTTGATCTCGTTCAGCAGCGCCGAGCGACGGACCTCGTTCCTGAGTGACCCCGGCCCGGCCGAGTAGAGGTAGGCCGCGCCGGCCATCCAGACGAGGGCGACGCCGACCGCTCCGACCAGGACCGCCCCACCGGCCCCGTCGACCACCCGGCCGACCGGCCCCCGGACGGCGGCCAACCGGATCCCATCGCCGACGCTGATCGCGATACCGAGCGCCAGCGTTCCGCCAAGCAGCGCCCCCAGGAGCGCGAACAGGGGGGCATACGGCGAGGCGGAGCCACCCTCGAGGAGCAGAGGTGCCGCCCGCGAGCCGAGCACCACCCCGATCACCAGGCCTCCCAGTCCCAGCCCACCGACGATCAGGCCCTGCCTGAACCCCCAGATGGCGAGGACGGCCACGAAGCCGATGATGACCCAGTCGAGCGCTGACACCTGCCCAATGTAACTACCGCCTTCGTCGGTAGATTCCCTGCATATGGAAGGGAAGCCTCGAGCTCGGGGCGGAAGTTCCGTGGCCGGGCCGCGGATCAACCGTCGGATCGCGTTTCTGATCGCCGTTGCCGGGATCTCATTCCTCGCCGGCGCGGTCACGGGCTGCCCTGGCAATCCGAACCGCGACGCCGCCGAGCGGTTCGTAGAGGCCTGGGGGACGGGCGACTACTCGACGATGCACTCCGAGCTCAGCACCGCCTCGCGCGAGGCGGTCCCCTTGGAGCGGTTCGTCGCCCGGTTCGGCGAATCCGAGGCCCTCGGCACGGTCGAGTCGATCGAGGCCGAGGGTGCCGACGGGGACGAAGAGGTCGCGCTGGTCCCGGTCACCGTACGGACCCGCGCCTTCGGAACGATCGAGCAACCACTGCGGGTCACTTTCGGGGCCGATGGGATCGCCTGGGAGCCCACGCTCCTCTTTCCCGGTCTCGGTCCCGGCGAAGAGCTGGCCAGGGAAACGGAATTCGCGGACCGGGCGCCGATCCTGGCCCGCGACGGACAGGAGATGGTCACCGGTCCGGCCGAAGCCCGGGAGTACCCGCTCGGTACGGCGATGATCGACATCGCCGGAGTGACCGCAGCTGCCGGCGAAGAAATTCCAACCGAGCTGATCGCCCAGGGAGTGGACCCCGGTGACTCGACCGGTTCCAGCGGCCTCGAGCTGGCTTACAACGGAAGGCTCTCCGGTCGGCCCGGAGGGACCCTCTCGGCGGTCCGGAGCGACGGCGGCGAGTCGAAGGTACTCGGGCAGGGCGAGCCGAAGGCGGCCAGGCCCCTGAAGACGACGATCGACCCGGCGATCCAGGACTCGGCCGTGCTCAACATGTCTGCCTATGTGGGCGGGGCGGCCGTTCTCGACGTCCGGACGGGCGAGATCCGGGCCGTCGCCGGCTCGGCCTGGTCGGTCCTGAGACCGCCCGGTTCGACCTTCAAGATCGTCACCGCGACCGCGGCACTCAAGACCGGTGAGGCGACCCTCGAATCGGAATACGAGTACCAGACCGCCGGCGTCGCCGACGGGCGGGAGATCAAGAACGCCGGCGACAAGCTGTGCGGTGGCGACTTCACCGAAGCCTTCGCCGACTCCTGTAACTCGGTCTTTGCTCCGCTGGGGGAGGAAGTCGGGGAGGAGGCGCTGGTCGAAACGGCCGAGCAGTTCGGGTTCAACAAGGTGCCGGCGATCTTCGACCCGACCGGGACCGAGCTGGTGGCCCCTCCCACCCCGACCATCCCCGAGCCGGGTGAGTTCGAGAGCGACCTCGGGGTGAGCTCGATCGGACAGGGTCGGGTCCAGGCGACCCCGGTCCTGATGGCGTCGGTCGCCCAGGGGATCGCGAATCGCGGAATCGTACTGCCGACCCCGGTGGTGTCCGAGAAGGCGCTACGGCCCGACCGGAAACCGGTCAAGGTGGCCAGCCCCGACGTGGCTCGCGCGATTACCGGTGCGATGGTCGCGGTGGTCACCTCGGGGACCGGTTTTGCGGCGGCGATCGCCGAGGGCCAGGTAGCCGGCAAGACCGGCACGGCCGAGATCGGACCGCGTGGCGACGGTAGCGAAGAGCTGATCGAAGATGCCTGGTTTGCGGGCTTCGCCCCGGCCGACAAGCCGAGGCTGGCAATCGCCGTCTTGACCGTCGACGTGACCGGCGGAGGCGGCGCGGTGGCCGCCCCGATCGCCGGAGCGATCCTCGCGGCAGGCCTCTGAGCGTCTCCCTAGCTTCGTCCGGACCGCGACAGGGGGACGGTGAGTCCGGCGACAGCAAGGGCGACGACCGAGGCCGGTACGACCAGGAGTCGCCCTGCCCCGGGCGAGACGACCTCCAGGCCGGCCCCGATCAGGGCGATGAGGGCAGCCAGGGCGATGACCTGCCACCAGCGGCCGATCACCTCACCGGGACGGCCGGCATCGGGTGACGAGAGCACGGCACCGAGCACGATGAGTGTCACGCCGGCGACCAGGGTCAGGGGGCCGAGTGGAGAGAGTGCCCCGAGCGTGCCCCCCAGGACCACCGACCACAGTCCGAAGACGACCGGTGGCGAGAACTCAGAGGTCGAGCTCGACCCGGACGACTTCTCCCTCTTCCTCGCCCGGGATCTCCATCTCGATCGGCCTGAGTTCGAGCGTGTCCTGGTTGACCAGGTAGAGGAGCATGGCGGCCTTGATCGGTCCGACCTGAGGCGTCGAGTCGATCGCCGGATCCTGATCGCCCGGGCCGAGAGTGGTGCCGGTCTTGAGCCGGTAGAGGCTTTCGCTCTCGACATTCTCGAACCGCTGACCCTCCGTGTCCAGGATCTCGAAGCTCTCGGGGATCCTGTGGCCTTTTTCCTCGTCGGTGTTCTGGACCTCGACGAAGACACCGATGTAGAGCTCGTCGGGATCGGGCGGAGGCTGGCCGGTCAGGTAGTCGCGGTCCTCTACGTCGAACCGGTTGAGCGGCCGGGTGAAGAGCACGTTGTACCGAAGGGGTCCGACCATGAAGGGCTCGCCTTCGACCACCAGCTCCTCGCCATGCTCACCGCCGTGCTCTCCTCCGCCCTCGGCCTTCGAGTCCGAGCCGCCGCAGGCAGCAAGGGTGAGGGGGGCGAGCAGGCCGAGAAGCAGTAGTGCCAGCCACCGCTTCGCCGGAAGCCAGGCGCCGATTTCGAGGCCTTTGGAAGAGCGGAACATCGGTCTGGATTCTATTGGGCCGCCCGGAGCGAGGCGGTCAGGGGACCCCGGTCTCAAACCTGTTGCCACCTGCGACCGCGATCGACTCGACCGCTTCCAATCCCTCCTCGACCTGATCCCGTAACCGGCCGAGCGCCGACCTGAGGACTCGCTCATGGCGCCCGGCATGTCCGGTTATCCGGTCGAGGGCCCCTGCCGGGCCGGTCACCTCTGTCCAGTAGGAGAGCCTGACCAGGCTCAGGCCGGCGACCGTCTCGGACAGCTCCCACTCGAAGCCTGCCGGGGTCCGGTTTCCCCTGCCGGTCTCGCCCCGCTCGGAGAGCCTGATCGGGTGCTCGAAGGAGACGAGGGTCATGCCGACCCAGGCCCCCCTCCTGAAACGGAAGCGGTAGCCGGCCCCCAGCCCCTCGGTGTCGAGGTCGAAGAGGCGGAACCCCTGCATGTCGGGGCCGAAGATGACCGGCCTCGAGGCGACGTCCAGCAGGTACTCGAAGATCGCCTCACGGGGCGCATCGATCTCGGCCTCTGCGGAAACGGGACCCATTCCGCGCTGATTCTAGGGAGGGTCACGGCCGTCCGGAGTCGGGCAGACCGCCCTTCCGCCTGATTTCGCAGGCAGGCTAGGCTGTCGGGGTGGCAACGACTCTCGCCATCCTCTCCCAGAAGGGTGGAACCGGAAAGACGACCTTGACCCGCTCGCTGGCCGAAGGCCTGAGCCTGGCCGGACTGAAGGTCCTGACCGTGGATGCCGACCCACAGGGGAACCTCTCGGAGTACTACGGGGTTCCGGCCGATGCCTTCCCGACCCTCGGAGAGGTACTCACCGGCACGGAGTCGGCCCTCGACGCGATCCACGCGGACGTGCTGCCCGCCAATCTGGGACTGGCCGAGGCCGAACTGATCCTGGCCGGCAAGATGGGGCGCGAGCTGACGGTGCGGAACGCCCTCCAGGGGGTTGCTCCGGGATACGACTTCATCCTGATCGACTGCCCGCCGACCCTCGGGCTGCTCACCGTGAACGCCCTCGTCGCGGCCGACCGGGCGATCCTCTCCACCGAGGCCGAGCACTTCTCCGAGCAGGGGGCCGAGCAGGCGGTCGAGGTGATCGGGCTGGCACGGGAAAACCTCAACCCGGGGCTGGAGATCCTCGGTGTACTGCTGAACATCGCCGACATGCGGACCCGACACGCACGGGAGACGCTCGACAGCCTGAGGAAGCAGTACGGCTCATTGGTGTTCGAAACGGTGATCCGTCGCTCGATCGCGTATCCGGAGTCGGCTCGGGCCGGGCAGTCGATCTTCCAGTTCGATCGAAGGCGATCGATCGACTACGCGCGACTCACGACCGAGGTCCTGGAGCGCCTCGGACTCGACGAACCTCTGGCCCGGGCGAGGAAGCTGGCCGCGTCGCTCGAACCCCGCACGAAGGCCAGCCCGAAGAAGAACGGCACCCGGCCCGAAAACGGGCGGGCGGGCGAGCCACTGGACCCGGGGAGCGACTGGGCATGGGTCGAGACGGAAAACGGGGTTCGACAGACGACCTCGTCGGGTCCGGATTCCGCGGCCTAGACCTCGGGAACGTCCGCCCCGACCGGGCTGAACCCGACCCGACGGACCTCGGCCCACTCCCCGAACCTCTCCCGCAGCCGCTCGACCACTCCGCCCGTCTCCTGCCAACCGGACCAGACGAGCACGGTCGGGCCGGCACCCGAGATGGTGGCGCCGATCGCACCCCACTTGGCTGCGAGATCGACGACCTCCA
>JAUMBO010000033.1:0-4785 GCA_032119635.1 Solirubrobacterales bacterium | reverse complement strand
CTGCCGGTCGTCGGCAGTGTGGGTCGCGCCCTTCGGGCCAAGCAGGTTGGCGTAGCCCTGCTTCGCGATGTCTGCGGTGTGGCCGGCCTCGCAGGTGAGGCCGTCCTCCGTCCGCTCCAGCAGTCCTCCACAGACCGGACAGGCGAGCGAGGCGAGAAAGTCGTCTATCGCGGCCATCCGGATCGACCCGCCGGACTTACCCCGGAGAGGCCCTAGCCCGGACTTATCCCGCCGCTGGGCGCCGCTCCACCACCCGTTCCGGGCGTGGAAGGGGAGGCACCACCGCCCGGGTCCGGTGCGGGAGCAGGGGCCGGAGCGGGCGTCGGGGCAGGTGCCGTTCCGGTGGAGCCACCTGCGGTGCCGTCACCGTCGACCGACGGAGTCCCGGAGGGAGCCTCCGGTTCCTCGGCACAGGTCGAAAGACCGTACTCGTCGGCGGCTTCCTGGAAGGCCTCGAGGTCGGCCGAATCGGCCGCGGGGTCGCCCAGTGCCCTGGCCGCAGCGATGACCGCAGTCGGAGGACTCCCGTCCGAGGGGGAACCTAGTTCTTCGAGCCGGTCGGCGAGGCCCTCGTAGAGGTCGGCGCGCTGGGCAGCACGCATCGTTTCGTCGGCTGCCTCCGATGAGTCGATGGTCCCGATCGCCGCGTTCACCTCGGCGCAGACGCCATCTGCCTCGGCGATCAGCTCATCGAGAGTGAGGACGACCTCGGCCGGGGCATCCGTGGTCGGTACGGTGGCCTCCTCCTCGCCCCCGCCACCGCAGGCAACGAGCAGGATCGCCGCGGAAGCAAGCAGGGCAGCCGAGGCAGCCTTCATCAATGTTCCAGTGGCCTTTGACACCTCGGAAAAGGTAACAACGCAGACGGTCGAACGGACCGGTGTGGGGACGGAAAAGCGGCTTGGTCGCTAGGGTTGGATGCTCCGCTGCGGGGTAGAATAATGGTAATTCGCGCGGTTCTGGTCCGTGAAATCGGGGTTCGAGTCCCTGCCCCGCAGCCTTATTCCGGCGGATCCCGACCGGCGGGGATCCGCCTGGCGCGCCGGAAAGGCCCACGGAAGGGGCCGTCCCATCGGGTCTCGGAGGCGCCGGACGGACTCCCTACAGGTTGATGATCGGAATGATCAGGATCGCGACGATGTTGGCGACCTTGATCATCGGGTTGATCGCCGGGCCGGCAGTGTCCTTGTAGGGATCGCCGACCGTGTCGCCGGTCACCGAAGCGGCATGGGCCTCGGAGCCCTTGCCGCCGTAGGCGCCGTCCTCGATCAGCTTCTTCGCGTTGTCCCACGCACCACCGCCGGCGGTCATCGAGATGGCGGCGAACAGGCCGACCACGATCACGCCGATCAGGAGCCCACCGAGCGCATTGACGCTCAAGACGCCGACCACGAGGGGAACGACGATCGGGATCATCGCCGGCAGGATCATCTCCTTCTGGGCGGCCGCGGTTACCAGGCCGACGGACCTGGCGTAGTCGGGCTTCTCGGTGCCCTCCATGATCCCGGGGTGCTCCCTGAACTGGCGACGGACCTCCTCGACCACCTGGCCGCCGGCACGTCCGACCGCCTCGATCGCGAAGGCCGAGAACAGGTAGACCATCAGGCCGCCGACGATCAGGCCGATCAGCACGTCAGGGGACGAAAGGTTGAACAGTGAGTCGAGATCGACGTTGGCCTCGAGGGCCTTCTCTTCGAGCTCGTACTTGAAGGCCGCGAACAGGACCAGTGCGGCGAGTGCGGCCGAGCCGATCGCGTATCCCTTGGTGACGGCCTTGGTCGTGTTGCCGACCGCATCGAGCGGGTCGGTCACTTTCCGGACTTCCTCGGGCAGGTCCGACATTTCGGCGATGCCACCGGCGTTATCGGTGATCGGACCGAAGGCGTCGAGGGCGACGATCAGGCCGGTCAGCGAGAGCTGGGCCATGACGGCGATGCCGATTCCGTAGATCCCTGCCAGCTCGTCGGCCGCAAGGATCGCCAGCGCGAGCACGAGGGCCGGGGCGGCAGTCGCCTGGAAGCCCTGGGCGAGGCCCTGGATGATGTTGGTCGCGTGACCCGTCTGGGAGGCCTCGGCGATCGTCTTGACCGGGCGGAACCTGGTCGAGGTGTAGTAGTCGGTGATCACGAAGAGGAATGCAGTCACGGCGATGCCGATCACGGCGCAGAGCCAGAGGTCGGTCACCGAGGCGCTTTCGAGCGCTCCGCTGACTTCGCCGACCCCGTTGGCGAGCGGACCGCTCATCAGCCAGTCGGTGACCGGGTAGAAGGCGGCGATCGAGATGACACCCGAGATGATCAGACCGCGGTACAGCGCGCCTTCGACCTTGTCGCTCTTGGTGCTGACCAGGAGCGCCCCGATGATCGAGGCGATGATCGCCACGCCGCCGAGGATGAGCGGGTAGATCGCTAGCGCGGTCGAGAAGGCATCCTGGAAGTAGAGGACGCCGAGCAGCATCACGGCGACGGTCGTAACCGCGTAGGTCTCGAACAGGTCGGCCGCCATGCCGGCGCAGTCGCCGACGTTGTCGCCGACGTTGTCGGCGATCACGGCCGGGTTGCGGGGATCGTCCTCGGGAATCCCGGCCTCGACCTTGCCGACCAGGTCGGCACCGACGTCGGCTGCCTTGGTGAAGATGCCGCCGCCGAGCCGGGCGAAGACCGAAATCAGCGAACCACCGAAGCCGAGGCCGATCAGGGCGTCGACCGCCTCCTTGTCGGAATCGACCGCGCCGAACGCGGTGAGGATGCCGAAGTAACCCGCGACCCCGATCAGGGCGAGGCCAACGACCAGCATGCCGGTGACCGAGCCGCCCTTGAAGGCAACGTCGAGAGCCGGTGGTACACCGCCCCTGGCGGCCTCGGCTACCCGGCTGTTGGCCCGAACCGAGAGGTTCATGCCGATGAAGCCGGCAGCACCAGAGAGCACCCCGCCGATCACGAAGCCGACTGCGGTCTGCCAGTTCTGGAGGATCAGGAGCAAGACGATGAGCGGAACGGCAACAGCGGTGATGATCAGGTACTGGCGCTTGAGGTAGGCCGACGCCCCCTCCTGGATCGCACCGGATATCTCGACCATGCGGGCATCACCGGCCGGCTTGGCAAGCAGCCTCTGGGTGACGACGATGCCGTAGAGGACCGCGAACGCGGCGCAGATCAGGGCGACTACTACGCCGTGGTCAGTCAGAAAATCGGACAATTTAGGAGTGCCTTCCTTGTTTTCGCTTGATTAGCTCGCTGATTTCCGTCGGGAACCCTATTACGGCTTCCCGGCGGGAGGTCGGCCGGTCCGACCGGCAGCCTCAGCTCCCGGGCGGCGTCCACAGTCCGGAGTCCGGCTTTTCCCCGCCGGCTTCCGGGCCGCCCGCCTCACCAGCTCCGGATTCGGGACCGTCGCCTGGAACTCCTTCGCCCTCCGGTGACTGGCCTCCTGCCCCGGTTCGGCTTGCGTACAGCATCTGGATCTGACTGAGTGGTTCCCGAATCTCGCTCGCGATCTCTTCAGGCAGGAGCGGGACCAGGGACCTGACGGCCTCGATTCCGGTCCGGGCCTGATCCAGGTCGATCTCGTCCTCCTTGCCGATCCGGCGTGCGGTGAGGTTGAGGATGCTGACCACGCTCTGGGTCAGAAGGTCGTCGACCGTGAGCTCGCGCATCTGCTGCTCGAGAATCGCGATCTCCTCATCGGTCAGGTTCCGCCCTCCGCCTTCGGCTGGCGCGGACTCCCCGGCGACCCCTTCTTCCTCCTCCTCGGCCATCCGGACCACTCTACCCGGACCCGGGCTCGTCTCGGCCGTAGCTCCGCTCGGTCTCGTCGACCAGGGCGCGGAACGTCTCCCGGAGATCGCCGCTCTCGCTGAGGAGAATGCGCGCCTGGCCGGCCCCGTCGCCCGCCGGCAGGTCTACTTCGATGCCGAGTGCGGCCCGGGCCTCGGAGGTTCGTTCCAGCAGCTCCTCGAGTGCCTGCCGGGCCGGTACCTCGCGCCGGTTGCGGAAGTCGATCAGCTGACCCTCCATCCCGTAGCGGATCGCCCGCCAGAGGTTCTCCTCGATCTCACGGTCCAGCAGGGGCTCGGTTCCACCGAGCCGCCCTGTATCGAGATCGATCGCCGTCTGGGCGACAGTCGCGACCATCAGGCCGGCGAGGGCGGTCGAGGCGCCGGCATCCGTCTGGGCATCGCAGATCCGGATCTCGACCGTGCCGAACGCGTGGTGGGGTCGAACGCTCCACCAGAGCTGGGTCGACTCGACTACCGAGCCGAGCTCCCGCAGGGTCTCGACGAATTCTGAGTACCGGGCCCAGTCTCCGAAGACCGACGGTACGCCGCACCGGGGGAAGGTCCTGGTGAAGATCTCCGTCCTGACCGAAGCGAGACCGGTGTCTTCCCCGTCGAGGAAGGGCGAGTTGGCGGAAGCCGCGAGCAGGAGCGGGAGTTCCTCCCTCAGCCGGTCGCAGACCCCGATCGCCCGGTCGGCGCCCCGGATCCCCACATGGACGTGGAGACTCCAGGTGTTGTTGCGGCGGGCAACCCAGCCCAGGTCACGCTTCAGGCGTTGATAGTGCGGCGTATCGATGATCTCCTGGTCGAGGTAGTCGGCCCAGGGATGGGTCCCGGTCGAGCCGAGCCGGACGCCGAGTCGCCCGGCAGCCCCGAACAGGGCGGCCCGTCGCTTCCCCTGGAGTTCGATCGCTTCGGCCATGCTCTCGGACCTTCCGGAGCGGATCTCGACCTCGGAGGCGATCAACTCCCCGGCCAGCGACCTGTCGAGGTCGGGGTCCACTGCG
>JAUMBO010000032.1:0-1633 GCA_032119635.1 Solirubrobacterales bacterium | reverse complement strand
TAGCCTTCGACGAAGTACGAGCCCGAGGTGGCACCGCCCGAGAAGTACCGGGAGGTGACCGTCTTCTTCCGGGTGAAGAACTCGACCGCGTCCGGGCCGTGGGCGTGCAGGTCGCCGAGGAACGAGGCCTTCCAGCCCGAGAAGGGGAAGAAGGCGACCGGGGCGGCGACCCCGATGTTCACCCCGATCATTCCGACCTCGATGTCGTGGCGGAACTTGCGGACCGCGGCTCCGGACTCGGTGAAGATCGAGACCCCGTTTCCGAACGGGCTCTGGTTGACCAGCTCGATCGCCTCGTCGAGGCTCTCGGCCCTTACGACCACCAGCACCGGACCGAAGACCTCCTCGGAGACGATCGGCATCCCGGGCTCGACCCGGTCGAGAATCGTCGGTCCGACCCAGGCCCCCTCCGAGTCCCCGAGCGGGTTCCGGCCGTCCAGCACCACCTCGGCACCGTCCTCGATCGCCCGGTCGATCCAGCCGGTGATCCTCTCGCAGGCTTTCGGCGATATGACCGGGCCGACGTCGATGCCCTCCTCGAGACCGTTGCCGACCGCGAGAGCAGAAGCCGCCTCGACCAGGGCCGGGATGACCTTCTCATGGGCATCGCCGACGGTGACGATCACCGAACCCGCCATACAGCGCTGTCCGGCAGCTCCGAACCCCGAGCCGATCAGGGCGTTGACCGTCGGCTCGACGACCGCGTCCGGGCAGACCACCATGTGGTTCTTCGCCCCACCAAGAGCCTGGACTCGCTTGCCGGTCGCCGCGGCCCGCTCGTAGACGATTCGGGCCACCGGGGCCGACCCGACGAAGGAGACGGCATCGATCCCGGGATGCTCGAGGATCCCCTCGACCACCGCACGGCTACCGTTGACCAGGTTGACCACGCCCGGGGGCAGGTCGAGCTCATCGAGGATCTCGAAGGCGAGCATCTGGGTAAGCGGCACCTGCTCGGAGGGCTTGAGGACGAAGGTGTTGCCGCAGGCGATCGCAAAGGGAAGGAACCAGAACGGGACCATGGCAGGGAAGTTGAACGGCGCGATCGCGGCGCAGACTCCCACCGGCTGGCGGATCGTCTCGGCATCTACGCCCCGAGCCACGTCCTCGAGCACCCGGCCCTGCATCGTGGTCGGAATGGCGGCAGCCGCTTCGACCATCTCGATCATCCGGCCGACCTCGGCATCGGCGTCGGGCAGGGTCTTGCCCATTTCCCGGGTCACGGTCCGGGCGAGATCCCCCCGCCTCGCGACCAGCTTCTGGCGGAGTTCGAACATAAGCCTCCCCCTGGCGATCGTGCTGACGTCGCGCCAGGCCGGAAGGGCCGCCCTGGCGGCATCCACCGCGGCATCGAGGTCGGCCTGGGCCGAGAAGGGAACCTCGGCGAGCACATCGCCGGTGGCCGGGTCGACCACCTCGTGCAGCTCCTCACTGGACGAGGGGACCCACTTGCCACCAATGTAGTTCTCGAGCACTCGCGCCATCCGACCCTCCGATCCAGCCTCTGTCCATACGCCCTGCGACCCTGCGGTACCTACCCTACGAGGCTACGACATGCGGCTCCTCAGAGCACCGCGGCCGTGCCGAGAGCGAGCAGCGCCAGGCCAGTCAACCGCGCCCGGTCGAGCGGACG
>JAUMBO010000031.1:0-5652 GCA_032119635.1 Solirubrobacterales bacterium | reverse complement strand
TGCCGGACGGAAGCAGCGCGGTCAGCGCCAAGATCGTGCCGGGCGGAGCCCAGGGCGTGGTTACCGCAAAGATCGGGACCACTGGACGGTTCGTGCTCGAGTTCATCGACGAGACCCGGGGCATCGAGGAGGGTCAGAGCGTCGTCACCGCCGGCTGGCGAGAGGAGGACCTCGCCTCGATCTACCCGCCCAACCTGCCGATCGGCGAAGTCCTCGAAGTGCCGATCGACACCCGTGAGGCGGTACGGAGCGTCGACATCCGTCCCTATCCCGACTTCGCCAACCTCGAGTTCGTGACGGTCCTGACCGGGGGGAGCAGGGGATGATCTTCACTCCCTCGATCCTCATTCGGGTGGCGGCGCTCCTCGTCGGAGCCCTGCTCGTACAGGCCTACCTCTTCTCCCCGGTCGAGCTGGTCGGGACGGTGATCTGGATCCTGCCGGCCTGCGCCGTCGTGTTCGGCCTCCTGGGCGGCAGCATGACCGGGGCCGTGACCGGCTTCCTGCTCGGCCTGGCCTCGGATCTGATCACCGATTCGCCGCTTGGTTCGTCGGCCCTCGCCCTGCTCGGGGTCGGCTACCTGGCGGGGCTCTATCGTGAGCGCGGCAACCTCGTCCCGGTCCTGGTCGCCGGTCTCGCTGCCGGGTTCGGAACCCTGGGGGCGAACCTCGCGATCGGGCTTCTGATGGCGGTGCTCGGGCAGTCCGGACCGTTGGCAGGGAGCGCCGTTTCCGAGCTGGTCATCCAGGCTCTCTATGGTTTTCTGTTCGGGATTCCGATCTTTCTCTTGTTCAGGAAAGTTCTGGCCCCGGGGCTGGTCGAGGACCGGGAACCGGGGAGGCGGCGCCGTCGTCGCCGTTCCGTAACGAGCCGGGATTCGCCCTGGGAGGGCATCGGCTGACGATGAACGACGAGATCAGGAACAGGCTGGGGAAGTTGAGGGATCGCAAGCAGCGCCCGAGGTTCACCCGTGCCGCCGTGCTGGGCCTGGTCGCGGCGATCCTGCTCGGAATCCTGGTGGTCCGGCTCTGGTCGCTCCAGGTGGTGACCGGTGATGAATACCTGGCTGAAGCCCGTGCCAACCGAACCCTCGAGTTCAGGGTCCGGGCACCCCGGGGAGAGATCCTCGACCGAAACGGGGAGGTGCTGGTCGGCAACCGGGCCCGGACGGCCCTGCAGCTCGATCCGGCTCGGGTGCCGATCGATGAGGCCGCACGCGAGGCCCTGTTCGAGAAGCTGGCGCCGGTGGTCGATCGCCAGGCAGACTGGATCCGAAAGCGTTACCGGGAGGAGCTCGAGGACAACCCGCCCGGCTCACCGGTCACCCTCGTCGAGGATGTCGACGATTCCGTCGTCTACTACCTGAGGGAGAACCGGGAGCGCTTTCCCCAGATCGTGATCAGCAGGGTCTTCGTCCGGACGTATCCCCGGGGCACCCTTGCGGCCCACCTGCTCGGCAGTGTCGGCGAGGTGACCGCCGAGGAGCTCGAGAGCGATGCCCCATCCGGCATCGAGGCCGGCGACACGATCGGGAAGGCCGGAATCGAGCAGACCTACGACACGATCCTCAGGGGCAAGTCGGGCACGACCCGCCTCCAGGTCGATTCGCTCGGCCGGATCCGGGGCAGCCTCGACTCCGACGATCCCGTTCCCGGCGACTCGATCCGCCTGACCGTCGACCTCGGACTTCAGGCGGCCGGCGAGGCCGCGCTGTCCAGCATCGGCCTCCCGGGGGCCTTCGTCGTTCTCGACGTGAGGACCGGCGAGACGCTGGCGCTCGGGTCATGGCCGACGGTCGATCCCGCCATCTTCACCCGGCCGCTGAGCGAGGCCGACGCGGAGCGCCTCTGGGACGAGGACCAGGGTGCCCCGATGTTCAATCGGGCGATCGGGGGTGCCTACCCGGTCGGCTCGGTCTACAAGCCGTTCACCGCGATCGCGGCGATCGATGCCGGGATCGTCGACCCGTCGACCGTGATCGAGGACGGTGGCAAGATCACGGTGGCCGGGCAGACCTTCACCAACGCAGGCCAGAAGGTCCACGGCCCGGTCGATCTCGAACGGGCGCTCGAGGTCTCATCCGACGTCTACTTCTACCGCCTTGGCCAGAACATGAACGGCACCGACGCGCTCCAGGACTGGTCCCGCGAATTCGGGATCGGCGAGCCGACCGGGATCGACCTGGTCGGCGAGTCGGAGGGCCTGCTGCCGACTCCCGGGTGGAGGAACGCCCTGTTCCGCAACGGTGATACCGACCGGCCCTGGGCGGTCGGCGACAACATCCAGCTCTCCATCGGCCAGGGAGACCTGCAGGCGAATCCCCTCCAGATTGCGCTCGGATACTCGGCGCTCGGAAACGGAGGCACGGTCTACCGGCCAAAGCTCCTCCGGCGGGTCGAGGATGTCGCCGGCCGGGTCAAGAAGGAGCTCGAGCCGGAGGCGCTCCGCAAGATCTCGATCCCGGCCCGGGTGCGTGCCGCGATCATGGAGGGCCTCAACCTCGCCGCCCAGGCACCGGAGGGCACCTCTTTCCCCGTTTTCGGGGGCTTTCCGGTGGAGATCGCGGGCAAGACCGGCACTGCCGAGCGCCCGCCCTACGGTGACCAGTCCTGGTACGCGGCCCTGGCTCCCTTCGACAACCCCCGAATCGCTGTCGCAACCACGGTCGAGGAGGGCGGGTTCGGTGTCGACACGGCCGCACCGGTCGCGCTCGCGATCCTCTCCGAGTACTTCGACGAGACCGCATCCCAGGTCGGCGGCGGGGCGGGGAACGTCGAGTAGATGGAATCCTCGCGCCTCCCTCGTCGGGAGAGGCTTACCGAACCCCTCGGCGTCCGGCTGGTCGACCGGCTCGGGCTTCGCCAGCTCGACGGCTGGCTGCTGCTCGCCGCCCTGGGCCTCGTCCTCGTTTCGGTGGTGACCCTCGATGCGGCGAGCGAGAAGCCGGTCGTGGGCGCTCCCGACCTCCTCTCCCAAAGGCAGGCCGTGTACGGGCTGATCGGTATTGTTGGGATGCTTCTGCTGGCCCGTTTCGACTATTCGCGATTCCGCGACCTCAGGACGGGCCTGTACGCACTGCTTTGCATCTCGATCATCGCGACATTCGTTTTCGGCTTCGCAGCACGGGGTTCGACCCAGTCGATCGAACTTCCCCTGTTCACGTTCCAGCCGGCAGAGCCGGGCAAGCTCTTGCTGATTCTCGCCCTGGCCGGGTTCGTCCTCGACGGATCCCGGGCCGGCTCGGAAGCGAAGCGGACCATCCGGTACCTGGCGCTCGGCATGTTGCCGACCGCCCTGGTCCTGCTGCAGGATCTCGGTACTTCACTGGTCTACGTCGCGATAACGCTCGCGATCATGATGGCGGCCGGAGTCCGTTGGTCCCACCTCGGGGCGATCGGAGCGGCGGCCGTGGCCTTCGTGGTCTTCGTGCTGGTCCTGATGCCGGCAGCGGGTGTCCCGCTGCTGAAGGAGTACCAGCAGGAGCGGCTTACTTCATTCGTTTCGCCCGAATCCGATCCGAGGGGTGCGGGCTATCAGCAGAACCAGGCCAGGGTGGCCGCGGGAGCCGGTGGACTGACCGGTCGCGGCGACCAGGCCACCCAGTCGAATCTCGGATTCCTGCCGGAACGGCACACCGACTTCGTTTTCGCGGTCGTAGCCGAACGGTACGGATTCGCAGGGGCCGCTCTGGTCCTGTCGCTATTTGCCCTGCTCCTTTGGCGGGCACTGCGTCTGATGTCACTCTCGAAGGACTCGTACGGAAAGCTCGTCGCTGCCGGAATAGCCAGCGCGATCCTCTTCCAGGTCTTCGTAAGCGTGGGGATGAACCTCGGGATCATGCCGATCACGGGCATCCCCCTTCCGCTGATGAGTTACGGAGGCTCGGCGGTCATCTCGACCCTGTTGATGGTCGGGGTGCTGCAGAGCATCCACATCAGGTCCCGTGCCGGTCAGAGGGGTCCGTGGGTCGGGTGACCGTCCCGCGTCAACCAATCTGAACGAAAGACGGAAATGAAAAAGACAATTGTCGTATCGGCCGACTCCGGAGAAACCCGGGTTGCCGTTTTGGAGACCAAGACCGCCCGCTCCAACCGGGAAGTCGCCGAGGTCTACATCGAAAGGAAGGGCGGGCGTTCGCTCGTCGGGAACATCTACCTGGGCAAGGTCGACAACGTCCTGCCCGGAATGGAGGCCGCGTTCGTCGACATCGGCCTCGAGCGAAACGGCTTCCTGCACGTCGACGAGATCCTGCTGCCCGACGGGCAGGAGGCGCCGAAGAGGGGCCGGGGCAAAGGCCGCCGGATCAATGAGCTGATCAAGCCCGGTCAGGAGATCCTCGTCCAGGTCAACAAGGACCCGATCAAGTCGAAGGGCGCCCGCCTGACCATGAACATCAGCATCGCGGGCCGCTACCTGGTCTACGCACCTGCCGGATCCGGGGTCGGCGTCAGCCGGCGTCTCTCCGACAGCGAGCGGGAACGGCTGAGGAGAATGGTCAAGCGGACATACGAGGGCCCCGGTGGCCTGATCGTCCGGACCGCGGCCCACGGGGCGAAGAAGGAGGACTTCGTCCGGGAGGTCGCCTACCTGCACAGGCTCTACGACGTCCTCGAGAAGCGACAGGACGGGCTCAAGGCCCCCTCGCTCGTCTTCCAGGAGCAGGACCTCCCGGTCCGGGTGCTCAGGGACGTCTTCCTGAACGAGTTCGACAAGGCCGTGATCGACGACCAGAAGCAGTTCGACCGGGTCACCGGCTTCTTCCAGAGGACCGCGCCCGAGTTGGTCGAGCAGGTCGAGCTCTACGAGGGCACCAAGCCCCTCTTCGAGAAGTACGAGATCGACCGGGCGATCCAGTCGACTCTCGGAAGCCGGATCGACCTGCCCTCGGGCGGCTACCTGATCATCGACTACACCGAGGCCCTGACGGTCATCGACGTCAACTCGGGGTCGTTCACCGGTCGCGGCAAGGGCGGCCTCGAGGAGACGATCACCAAGGTCAACACCGAGGCGGCGGAGGAGGTCGTTCGCCAACTGAGGCTCAGGGACATCGGTGGAATCATCGTCATCGACTTCATCGACATGGCCAGGGCCCGGAATCGCGAGCGGGTCCTGGGAATGCTCCGGAAGTCCCTCGAGACCGACAAGAGCAAGAGCTACCTGGTCGAGATCTCGCCGCTCGGTCTGGTCGAGATGACCAGGCAGAACATCACCGACGGGGTAAGGGAGATCCTGACCACGACCTGCTCGACCTGCGGTGGGGACGGGGTCGTGCTCTCGGCCGAGACGGTCGCGCTCGATGGCCTGCGGAAGATGAAGGAGTTCGCGGCCGAGTCGCCGGACGCCGAAGCCTTCCTGCTGAGGGTCAATCCGAAGGTGGCCGCTCTGCTCAACACCGATGACAGCGGCCTGGCCGAGGTCGAGGAGGCGACCGGCAAGCGGTTCCTCTTCGAGGGTGGCGACGCCCTGCCGATCGACAACTTCGAGCTGATCGAGACCGGCGAGCGGGAGGAGATCGAGGCCCGTGCTCTGCCCTTCAGCCCGGGTGACGAGGTCCTGGTGACGATCGAGGAGCCTCACATGTTCAGCACCGGGGCCGGGATCGCCCGGATCGACTCCTACATCGTCAGCGTCGACGGAGCTGCCGGAATGGTC
>JAUMBO010000030.1:0-4052 GCA_032119635.1 Solirubrobacterales bacterium | reverse complement strand
GATGCAGACCCCTCGCTGGGAATGGTCATCGGGTTCGTTACCGATCATGTTCGCGGCAGCCAGCCGGAGCACGTTGATCGTCCCCATCAGATTGATGTTGATCGCCCACTCGTAACCCTCGAGCGGTGCGGCGCCGTGCTTTTCGGAGGCCAGCCTGCCGGCAGCCCCGACCCCGGCACAGTTGACGCAGATCCGGAGGCCACCCTCGGCCTCGGCAGCCTTGGCGATCGCCGCCTCGACCTGGTCGGAGTCGGTCACGTCGCACTGGGCGAACCCGGTGCCCAGCTCGGCTGCGAGCTGCTCGCCCTTCTCGGCGTTCAGATCGGCGATCGTCACCTTGTGGCCGGCGCCGGCCAGCTCACGGGCGGTCGCCTCACCCAGGCCCGACGCTCCTCCGAAAACGATCGCTGACTCTGAACTCATCGACGTTGCTCCTTTACGATTGCTTGACCATGGAACGACAGATATTCGAACCCGAACACGAAGACTTCCGCGAGACCGTCCGGCGGTTCGTCGCCGAAGAGGTCTCCCCCAACTTCGAGCAGTGGGAAGACGAGGGAATCATGCCACGGGAGGTCTTCCAGAAGGCGGGTGACAAGGACATGCTGGCGATGGCCGCGCCTGAGGAGTACGGCGGGCTCGGGCTCGACGACTACCGCTTCAACCAGGTGATCGTCGAGGAGGGCTCCTACGCCGGGGTCACCGGTTGCCTGCTGGGCCTCTCGCTCCACAACGACATCTGCCTCCCCTACTTCCTCGAATACACGACCGACGAGCAGAAGGAGCGGTGGCTGCCCGGGATCGTCGACGGCTCGCTGATCACCGCCCTGGCCATGACCGAGCCCGGGATCGGCTCCGACCTGGGGTCCCTGGGCACCAAGGCGATCCGCGACAACGGCCACTACGTGGTCGATGGCTCGAAGACCTTCATCACCAACGGGATCAACGCCGACCTGATCATCACCGCGGTCAAGACCGACCCCAAGGAGGCCCACAAGGGCATCTCCCTCGTGGTGATCGAGCGCGGGATGGACGGCTTCGAGCGGGGTCGCAACCTGGAGAAGGTCGGCATGCACTCGCAGGACACGGCCGAGCTCTTCTTCAACGAGGTCGCCGTCCCGGCCGAGAACCTGCTCGGCGACGAAGGCCAGGGGTTCGCCTACCTGATCTCCAACCTCGCCCAGGAGCGCCTCTCGATCGCGGTCGGGGCCGTCGCCGCCGCCCAGGCCGCACTCGACTGGACGCTCGAGTACGTGAAGGAGCGGACCGCCTTCGGCCGCTCGGTCGGCTCGTTCCAGAACTCCCGCTTCCGGCTGGCCGAGATCAAGACCGAGGTCGACATCGCCCAGATCTACATCGATCGCTCGGTCGAGGCCCTGAACGAGGGCACCCTGACCGCCGAGGACGCGGCCGCCGCCAAGTGGTGGACGACCGAAATGGCCGGCCGGGTGATCGACGAGTGCGTCCAGCTCCACGGCGGCTACGGCTACATGATGGAGTACCCGATCGCCCGTCTCTGGGCCGACCACCGGGTGACCCGGATCTACGGCGGAACGAACGAGATCATGAAGGAGATCGTCGGCCGCTCGATGGGCCTCTAGGCCCTTCTGGGGATCAAGGAGCGCCCTACTGGGCGGTCATCTTCGCCGGATGGGCCGGCTTCTCTTCCTTGCGGGCCCGGCGGTACTCCCGGTTGAGCATCCCGATCACGTCGAGCGAGATCTCCTGCGGGCAGACCCGGGCGCACTCGCCGTAGTTGGTGCAGCCACCGAACCCCTCGGAATCCATCTGTTCGACCATCTCGATCACCCGGCTGTTTCGCTCGGGCTGGCCCTGGGGCAGGAGGTTGAGGTGCTTGACCTTGGCCCCGGTGAAGAGCATCGCCGAGCCGTTCGGGCAGGCCGCCACGCAGGCACCGCATCCGATGCAGATCGCGGCGTCGAAGGCCTCCTTCTGGGTCTCCGGAGAAACCGGCATCGAGTTCGGGTCCGGCTGGGGGCCGGTCCTGGTCGAGATGTACCCACCGGCCTGGATCACCCGGTCGAGCGCCGAGCGGTCGGTGATCAGATCCCGCATCACCGGGAAGGCGTTGTTCCGGTACGGCTCGACCTTGATCGTCGCCCCGTCGGTGAACTCCCTCATATATATCTGGCAGGCGGTCACCTGCTTCGGCCCCTGCGGGTAGCCGTCGATGACCAGCGAACAGGTGCCGCAGATCCCCTCCCGGCAGTCGCTGTCGAAGGCGACCATCCGTTCCTTCTCCCGCCCCAGCCGGGCATTCAGCTGGTCGAGCATCTCGAGGAAGGAGCAGTCGGGGTCGATGTCCTCGACCGCGAAGGTCTCGAAGTGGCCGTCCGCCTCGCGGTCGAACTGCCTCCATATCTCGAGGTTGAACCTCACTTGTAGCTCCTGGTCGCCAGTTCGACGTTCTCGAATTCCAGGTGTTCATCGTACGGGACGGGCTCGCCGTCCTCGCCACCCCAGCCCCAGGCGGTCACTGAAGCGAAGTTCTCGTCGTCGCGGAGCGCCTCGCCGTCCCCGGTCTGGTGCTCCTCCCGGAAGTGCCCGCCGCAGGATTCCTCCCGCCGGAGCGCGTCGAAACACATCAGCTCGCCCAGCTCGAGGAAGTCGGAGACCCGGTTTGCGTACTCGAGGCTCTGGTTGAGCTCCTCGACCCCGGGATCGACCCGGACGTCCGACCAGAAGTCGGCCTTGATCCGGCGGATCTCGGCGATCGCCTCCTTCAGGCCCTCGGCATCCCGGGACATCCCGCACTTGTCCAGCATCACCAATCCCATCTCGCGGTGGAACTCCTGGGGCACGGTCGTACCGCCGACGTCGACCAGGGCCTGGAGCCGCTCCTCGACCTCCTGCTCGACCCGGCCGAACTCGGCCTCTTCGGTCGAGACCTCGCCGTGGTCGGTGGTCAGGTAATCGGTCACCGTGTGGGGGACGATGAAGTAGCCGTCGGCCAGGGCCTGCATCAGGGCGCTGGCCCCGAGGCGGTTCGCCCCGTGGTCGGAGAAGTTCGCCTCCCCGATCGCGAACAGGCCCTCAATCGTGGTCTGGAGCTCATAGTCGACCCAGAGCCCTCCCATCGCGTAGTGGGGAGCCGGGTAGATCATCATCGGCGTCTCGTACGGGTTGTCGCCAGTGATCCGCTGGTACATGTCGAACAGGTTCCCGTACTTGGCCTCGATCGCATCCCGGCCCTGCTCGGCGATCGCCTCGCGGAAGTCCAGGTACACCCCGCGGCCCGTCCCGCCGACCCCGAGCCCGTCGTCGCAGACGTGCTTGGCCGCCCGGGAAGCAATGTCGCGCGGGGCGAGGTTGCCGAACGCCGGGTAGCGCTCCTCGAGGAAGTAGTAACGCTCGGCGTCGGGAATGTCGGCCGGGCGGCGTTCCTCGTTCGGCTTGCGTGGCACCCAGATCCGGCCGTCGTTTCGGAGCGACTCGCTCATCAGGGTCAACTTCGACTGGTAATCGCCACTCTGGGGGATGCAGGTCGGGTGGATCTGGGTGAAACTCGGATTCGCGAACAGCGCCCCACGCCGGTGGGCCCGCCAGGTCGCGGTCACGTTCGAGCCCATCGCGTTGGTGGAGAGGTAGTAGACGTTGGTGTAGCCGCCGGTCGCCAGCACCACCACATCGGCGGCGAACCGCTCGATCGCCCCAGTCTCCAGATTGCGGACGATGATCCCCCTCGCCCGGCCGTCGACCTTGACCAGATCGAGCATCTCGTGCTTGGAGAAGACCTCGACGTTGCCGGCCTGGACCTGCCACTCGAGTGCGCTGTACGCGCCGAGCAGGAGCTGCTGGCCGGTCTGGCCCCGGGCATAGAACGTCCGCTGGACCAGCACCCCGCCGAACGAACGGGTGGCGAGCGATCCGCCGTACTCGCGATTGAAGGGGACTCCCTGGGCGACTGCCTGATCGATGATGTTGGCCGAGAGCTCGGCCAGCCGCCAGACGTTGGCCTCGCGCGAGCGGAAGTCCCCGCCCTTGATCGTGTCGTAGAAGAGCCGCTGGATCGAGTCGCCCTCGTTGGCGTA
>JAUMBO010000029.1:0-18508 GCA_032119635.1 Solirubrobacterales bacterium | reverse complement strand
TGCCGGTGGGGCCGCGGCCCGGCAGGCGCTCGAGAGCTGCCTCTCGCAGGGCGGGGTCGCCCTCTTCCCCTCGGACGGCCTCTACGGCCTCGCCTGCGATCCCCTCGACCGGGAAGCGATCGACCGGATCTACCGGATCAAGGGTCGCGACGACGGCAAGCCGGCTGCCGTGATGTACCTCTCGCCCCTGGCGATGAGGGAGCTGGTCAGGGACCTCGGCCAGCGGGTGGCCGATGCGGTCGGGCGACTCCTTCCCGGCCCGGTGACCCTGATCGTGCCGAACCCGAGGCACCGGTATCCGCTCGCCTGTCGCGAGGATCCCGGCAGGCTGGGGATCCGGGTCATTTCGGGCCCGCTCCAGGGAGTGCGCCTGCCGCTGTTCCAGACCTCGGCCAACCTGAGCGGCGAGCCGGCTCCCCACACCTTCGAGGGCATCGTCCCCGAGGTCCGCGACGAGGTCGACCTGGCGATCGATGGCGGTGAGCTGACCGGCCTGCCCTCGACCGTGGTCGACCTGACCACCTACGACGAGAGCGGCGAGTGGGAGGTCCTTCGCGAAGGCGGGTTGAGCAGGGGGGACCTGATCGCGGCACTCGGTTCCGGTTGACCTGGCATCACCCCGATTGACTACCCTCGCCGGGTGAAGATCGCGATGGCATCCGACCACGCCGGCTTCGAACTCAAGGAGTCGGTCAAGTCGTGGCTCGAGGCTCAAGGGCACCAGATCGAGGACGTCGGCACCTTCTCGGAGGAGTCGACCGACTACCCGCCGTTTGCGGCCAGTGCGGCGAGGCTGGTGGCCGGGGGTCAGGCCGACGTCGGGGTCCTGGTCTGTGGATCCGGCAACGGGGTCGCGATCACGGCCAACAAGATCGACGGGATCAGGGCGATCAACGCCCACGACACGAACGAGGCCGAGATGGCCCGCCGTCACAACGATGCCAACGTCGTCACCCTGGCCGGCCGCCGGCTCGATCCCGAGGTCGCCCACCGGATCGTCGAGACTTTTCTCGGGACCGGGTTCGAGGGCGGCCGCCACGAACGGCGGGTCGAGGAGATAACCGAGATCGAGCGCGGCTGAAGACGGCTTTCCCCGTCGTTCCCGTTGCTAGGCTAGACCCATGAATCCGAGTCAGGGAACGGTCCAGACCGACATCATGGAGGCGACGCTCGCCGAGCTCGACCCCGAGGTCGCGGCGGCCCTGCAGGGCGAGCTCGACCGCCAGCGCTCGACCCTCGAGATGATCGCTTCCGAGAATTTCGCCCCGCCGGCGATCCTCGAGGCGGTCGGCTCGGTCCTGACCAACAAGTACGCCGAGGGCTACCCCGGAAGGCGGTACTACGGCGGCTGCGAGCAGGTCGACATCGTCGAGCGCCTGGCGATCGAGCGGGCCAGGGACGTCTACGGGGCAGAGCACGCCAACGTCCAGCCCCATTCCGGAGCCCAGGCGAACAACGCGGTCTTCATGGCGCTGCTCGAACCGGGCGACACGATCCTCGGCCTCGCCCTCGATCACGGCGGTCACCTGAGCCACGGGATGAAGCTGAACATCTCCGGCAAGCTCTACGACCCGGTCGCCTACCACGTCTCTCCCGAGGACAACCTGGTCGACATGGAGGAGGTCGCCCGGCTGGCCGAAGAGCGCCAGCCGAAGCTGATCATCGCCGGCTGGTCGGCCTACACCCGTCACCTCGACTTCGCCGCGTTCCGCGAGATCGCCGACTCGGTAGGCGCGAAGCTGCTGGTCGACATGGCCCACTTCTCGGGCCTCGTGGCGGCCGGCGAGTACCCCGATCCGGTGCCGCACGCCGACGTCGTGACCAGCACGGTCCACAAGACGCTGGGCGGGCCCCGCAGCGGGATCATCCTCTGCCGGGAGGAGCTGGCTGCCGACATCAACCGCGCCGTCTTCCCGGGCCAGCAGGGCGGACCGCTCATGCACGTGATCGCCGGCAAGGCGGTCGCGCTCGGGATCGCCGGTACGGACGACTTCCGCGAGCGCCAGCGCCAGACGATCGCCAACGCGAGGGCTCTGGGAGAGAGCCTGATCGACGGCGGCATCGACCTGGTCACCGGTGGGACCGACGTCCACCTCGTGCTGGTCGACCTTACGGCGACCGGCCTCGACGGCCAGGCGGCCGAAGACCGGCTGGACCGGGTCGGGATCACGGTCAACCGGAACACGATCCCGTTCGACCCCCGTCCGCCGCTCAACCCTTCCGGGCTGAGGATCGGGACGCCGGCCCTGACCACCAGGGGCATGGGCGAGGCCGAGATGACCGAGATCGGATCGATCATCGCCGGGGCACTCGGCGAGGACTTCGAGTCGGCCGAGGAGGGGCTGGCGGCGAGGAGCCGTGCCCTGACCGACGCCTTCCCGCTCTACCCGGGACTGGATTGATCGGTTTCGAGCCTGGTCGGATCGCGCTCCGGCCGGTCCCCTGAGTTGAAGGTCTGGTTCGACTGTACGGCGGCCGCCCACGGCGTCGTCCTCCGGCCGTTGATCGAGCGGCTGTCCGGCGAAGGGAACGAGGTCCTGGTCACCGCCCGGGAGTACGGCCAGACGGTCGGGCTGCTCGAGATGCTGGACATCCCCCACACCGTGGTCGGCCGGCACGGTGGCGGCTCTACCGGGGGCAAGGCGCTCTCGCTCTTCTCGCGGTCGGGCTCGCTGGTCCGGCCGGTCCGCGAGTTAGGGCCCGACCTGGCCGTCGGTCACGGCTCGGTCGACCTCGCGCTCGTCTCCTCGCTGCTTCGCGTTCCGTCCGTCCAGATGCAGGACTACGAGTTCGCCGGCCTCCAGCGGCAGCTCGCCTTCCGGGCGGCGAAAAGGGTGATCGTCCCGGACTCGATACCGGTCGAGAGGATGAGGAAGGTGGGGGCCGGGCCTGAAAAGCTGTTCCGCTACCCCGGCCTGAAGGAGGACTACTACCTTTCCGACTTCGAGCCGGACCGGTCGGTCGTCGAGGAGCTGGGACTCGACCTCGACCGGGTGATCGTCGTCGTCCGCCCACCGCCAGAGACCTCCGAGTACCACGCCGACAACCCCCTGCACGAGGCCGTCCTGCTCAGGCTCGCGGCCGAGTCCGACCTGACCGCCGTGGTGATTCCCCGGACCGCTCGCCAGGAGGAGGCCGTCCGGGCATCGGGTGCTCCCAATCTGGTCGTCCCGGAACGGGCGATCGATGCCCGCAGCCTGATCGCCTTAGCCGACCTGGTGGTCAGTGCCGGGGGAACGATGAACAGGGAGGCGGTGGCGCTCGGTACGCCCGTCTACTCGACCTTTGCCGGCCGGCTGGGTGGGGTGGACGAGGCCCTGGTCGCCGAAGGCCGGCTCGAGCTCCTGACCGACCCCTCCGAACTCGCCCTCGTAAAGCGAACGGATCCGGCCGGACCGCGCAATCCGAGGGATCCCGACCTGCTGCTCGACGCGATCCTGGAGGTCGTCGGCAGCGGCTGATCGCCGGGGTCTGTCGGACCTCCCTGCCAACCTTCCCCGAATGGCGTCGACCGAGGATGCCCTCTTCGCCCTCCTCACGGCCGCGCTGGTCGCCTGGGCGACAGTTCCGGTGGCCGAGTGGCTGGCCCGCCGGGTCGGCGCGATCGACGAACCGGGCCCCCGCAGCCTTCATGCGACCGCGACCCCGAGGATCTCGGGCCTCGCGATCCTGACCGGGATCGAGGTCTCCGGGTGGATCTGGCTGCCGACCTCCGAACCGTGGACCGTGATCCTGCTCGGGGCGGTCGCCGTCGGCCTCGTCGGGGCGCTCGACGACATCTTCGAACTCTCGGCCCCGGTCAAGTTCGCCGGCCAGGTGGTCACCGCCTCGATCCCGGTCGCCTTCGCGGCGGTCTATCCCGAGGTCGTGACGATCCCTTTCCTCGGTGGAATCGAGCTTGGCTGGACGGCCTACCCACTGACCGTGATCGGGATCGTCGCGGTGATGAACATCGTCAACTTGATCGACGGGATCGACGGTCTCGCCGCCGGGGTCTGCCTGATCGCCGGCCTTGCCCTTGCCGCGATCGCGCTCTCGCTCGATCGGATCGACGCCGGAATCCTCGCCGCGCTCACGGCCGGTGGAGCGGCCGGGTTCCTGATCCATGGCTTCCCGCCCGCATCGAGTTTCATGGGCGACGCCGGCTCGAACCTGCTGGGCTACCTGCTCGCGATCGCCTCGATCCAGGGGGCGCTGAAGACCAATGCCGTGGTCGCGCTCGCCTTTCCCCTGGTCATCCTCGCCGTCCCGATCCTCGACACCGCCTTCGTGGTCGCGAAGAGGATCAAGTACCGCCAGCCGATCTACCAGGCCGACCGCTGGCACTTCCATCACCGGTTCGCGAACCTCGGCTTCTCGCAGCGGAAGACCCTCGCCTACCTGTACGGCTGGACGTCGGTGCTGGCGCTCCTCGCCCTGGCCCTCAGGTTCGTGCCGTACTCCGATGATCGCGGGAACTTCGATCCGCTCTGGACGGCGATCATGGCGGCGGTCATCCTGCTCGCGGTCGTGGCCTCGATCTACCTCGCCGTGGTGCTCGAGATCGTCAAGCGACGATCACCCCGCGAGGCCGCCGACGGACCGTCCGGAGACGATCCGGACCGAGACCGGCAAGGCCCGGGACCCTAGCCCGGTTTTCCGCATCAGAACGACGTTAGTGCCGGTTGCCACCAACCCCGGCCGGAGTCCCGGCGGCGCGGTTCTTGGGATATAGTCGAAGCCCTTGCCTGCCCTCGCCACAGAGACCATCCGAACGGTCGAGGACGACCCCCGGTCCGCCGGCCCGACGGGCTTCGAGCGGGCGATCCGGTACCTCGACATCGCCGTGATCGTCCTCGCCCTGCCGGTCTTCCTGTTCGCCGGACTGCCGCTGCTCGGCTGGGTCGGGGCGACGGTCGGCTGGATCGGTCAGCGGCTGATCCAGGCGGCCCTGGAGAAGAAGGCCTCGCAGACCGAGGATCCGCGGGGCTTCTTCCGGCTGATGGCCGGCTCGCTCATCGGCCGCTCCTGGTTCCTCGTCCTGACGATCTTTGCCACCGGGTTGATCGAGCGGGAGGCCGGCCTGGCGGCCGCGCTACTAGCCCTGGTCGCTTTCACCACCTACCTGATCGTCTCGGTCCTGTTCCGGCCCGACCCTCCGGCCGGAGGAGCGAGCGCCGAATGACGGCTTCGCTGGCCCGCGGAGTCCGTCGCACCTGGTACGGCCTGGCCGGCCTGGTGACGGCGGGGCTGGTCTCCGGGTTCGTCCTCGCCCCGGCGGCCCGCGCCGCCGAGACCTTCGAGCCGGCCGACGAGTTCCGCCTCGACCCCTGGATCCCGATCGAGATCTTCGGGATCGACATGTCGATCAACAAGGCCGTCTTCTACATCTTTTTGGCCGCGATCCTTACCGTCCTGGTGATGGTCCTGGTCGCCAGGTCGATGAAGGTGAGGCCCGACAGCAAGATGCAGACCACGGTCGAGATGGCCTACGGCCTGATGAAGGACAACATCACCGACGGCAACCTGAACCCGAAGCTCGCCGCCAAGTGGTTCCCCTTCATCGCGACCCTGTTCCTCTTCATCTGGTTCTCGAACATGATCGGTTACCTGCCGTTGCCGGTCAACACGACCCACACGGCCAACGTGCTTGGGCTCGAGCTGCCGACCTTTGCGATCTACGCGGCCACCGCCAACATCTCGATGCCGCTCGTCCTGGCCCTGGTCGTCTGGTTCTCCTACAACACCGAGGGGATCCGGGCGAAGGGCTTCTTCGGCTACATCCGTGGCCTCGTCCCGGCCGGGGTCGAGGGCTTCATGGTCGGGCCGATCCTCGCGATCGAGTTGCTTTCCCACTTCGTCCGGTTGATCTCGCTCTCGCTCAGGCTCTACGCCAACATCCTCGCCGGCCACCTGTTGATCCTCTTCATGGCCGGAGGCCTCGTGGTCCTGCTCGGCATGGGCGCGATAGCCTCGACGATCCTTGGACTGGCCACCGGAGTCCTCGGAGTTGCCTTCTTCATCTTCGAGATCGGCCTGGTGGCTACCCTCCAGGCCTTCATCTTCAGCACGTTGACAGCGATCTACCTCGACGGCGCCGTCGCCGAGGAACACTAAGGAGAAAAGAACAAAGTGGACCCATCAATCATCCTGGCAGCAGTCGACCTCGAAACCGCTTCGGCCTATGCCGAGACGGCAGGCAGGGCGATGGGCCTGGGCCTCGGCACCGGTCTCGCCGCGCTGGGTACCGGTATCGGCCTCGGCTTCATCTTCGGCAAGACGATCGAAGCCGTATCCCGCCAGCCCGAGCTCAAGTCCGAGATCCAGAGCATCCAGTGGCTCGGCTTCGCGCTGACCGAGGCGACCGTCTTCTATGGCTTCATCGCCGGCCTGATCGCCTTCTTCGTCTAGGCCGATGATCGGCGAGCTCGCAGACGTAGCGCCGCTCCTGATCGCGGCGACCGAAACGCCCGAGGAGGAGCTGAGTCCCCTGGTCCAGGTCGTCCCGGGCCTGATGATCTGGACCCTGCTCGCCTTCGGGGCGGCGATGATCGTGCTGAAGAAGTTCGCCTGGCCGAAGATCAGCGAGATCCTCGACGAGCGCCAGAGGCTGATCAACGAGTCGATCACCTCGGCCGAGAAGACGCGGTCCGAATCGGAGCAGATTCTGGCCGAGTACCGCCAGCGGCTGGCCGAGGCCCGCGAGCAGGCCGACGAGATCCTGTCCCGGGCCCGCAAGGCCGCCGAGGCGACCGAGGCCGAAGCCCTCAGCGAAGGTCAGGAGAAGCGTCAGGAGATGGTCGAGGCGGCCAAGCGCGACATCGAAGCCGAGACCCGCAGGGCGCTGGAAGAGATCCGCAAGGAAGTGGCAAACCTCACCGTCCTCGCGACCGAGCGGATCACCCGCCGGACGCTCGACGAGAAGGCCCAGCAGGAGCTGGTCGAGGAGGCGCTCAGCGAAATCGACTTCTCGAGCCTCACCGGAGAGCGGAGCAACTGATGGAGGCCCTCGCCCGCGTGTACGCCGACGCCCTGTTCGGGGTCGCCCGCGAGCGGGGCAAGGTCGACGTGATTCGCGAGCAGCTCGGCCAGTTCGCCGATGCCCTGGCTGCGAGCCGCGACCTGGAGCTCTTCTTCTTCAGTCCGTACTTCTCTTCGAAGGAGAAGCTCGAGGGCCTCGACCTGGCGGTGAGCGGGGCCGATTCCGAGCTCGACAACTTCCTCGAGATGTTGATCGAGAAGCACCGCATGCCGGCGATATTCCGCATTCGCCAGCGATTCGATGAGATGTGGAAGGAAGAGAACGAGTTGATCGAAGTGACCGTGACCAGTGCGATCGAGCTCGACCCTGCGGTGGTCGAAGAGGTCGGGGCGGCAGTCGAGCGCCAGACCGGCAAGTCGGTCGAACTGACCAGCCGGGTGGACGATTCGATCGTCGGCGGCCTGGTGCTCCAGGTCGGGAACATGGTTCTCGACGCGAGCATCAGGAACAGCCTGGAGAAACTTCGCCGGAGCGTTGCTCAGGCGGCCTAAGGAGGACGTAGAAACCGATGGAGATCAAGCCAGACGAGATTGCGACGATTTTGCGCCAGCGGATCGAGGGGATCGATCCGGGCAGCGCCGACCTCTCCGAGGTCGGCACGGTGCTGTCGGTGGCCGACGGAATCGCCCGCATCCACGGCCTCGACAACTGCATGGCGCTCGAGATGCTCGACCTTCCGCACGGGGTGACCGGGCTGGCCCTCAACCTCGAGCAGGACAACGTCGGTGCCGTGCTGTTCGGTGACTGGGAGAAGGTCGTCGAGGGTGACACCGTCCGCCGGACCGGCAAGCTGCTCGAGATCCCGGTCGGGGACGCCCTGCTCGGCAGGATGGTCGACCCGCTTGGCAGGCCGCTCGACGGCAAGGGCGAGGTGGCAACCACCGAGACCCGTCCGGCCGAGTTCAAGGCTCCCGGCGTAGTCAGTCGCCAGCCGGTCCGTGAGCCGATGCAGACCGGCATCAAGGCGATCGACGCGATGATCCCGATCGGCCGTGGCCAGCGCGAGCTGATCATCGGCGACCGCCAGACCGGCAAGACGACCGTCGGTATCGACTCGATCATCAACAACCGCGACAGCGGCCTGATCTGCGTCTACGTGGCGATCGGGCAGCGGATGTCGACCGTGGTCCGGGTCCGGGAGGTACTCGAGGAGAACGGCGCGATGGAGAACACGATCATCGTCGCGGCCCCGGCCGACGAGGCGGCACCGATCAAGTTCATCGCGCCCTACGCCGGCACGGCGATGGCCGAGTACTTCCTCTACAACGGGGGCGCGGCCCTCTGCATCTACGACGACCTGACCAAGCACGCCTACGCCTACCGGCAGATGTCGTTGCTGCTCCGGCGTCCGCCGGGCCGTGAGGCCTACCCGGGCGACGTCTTCTACCTGCACTCGCGGCTGCTCGAGCGGGCGGTCAAGCTGAGCGACGACCTCGGTGGTGGCTCGCTCACCGCGCTGCCGATCATCGAGACCCAGGCAAACGACGTCTCGGCCTACATCCCGACCAACGTGATCTCGATCACCGACGGCCAGATCTTCCTCGAGTCGGACCTGTTCAACTCGGGCGTCCGGCCGGCGATCAACGTCGGTATCTCGGTTTCCCGGGTCGGCGGTGACGCCCAGACGAAGGCGATGAAGAAGGTCGCCGGCAGGCTCAAGGGCGAGCTCTCTCAGTACCGCGACCTCGAGGCGTTCGCCCAGTTCGGCTCCGAGCTCGATGCCGAGACGCAGAAGACGCTGGCCCGCGGCGAGCGCCTGGTCGAGGTCCTCAAGCAGAACGAGAGGGATGCCCTCACGGTGGCCGATCAGGTCGCCTCGATCTACTCGGGCACCGGAGGCTACCTCGACCAGATCAAGACCGAGCGGGTCCAGGAGTTCCTGCGCGACCTGCTGACGAGGCTGAAGGCCGAGAAGTCCGATCTGCTCGGCCGGATCAACGAGACCGGCGAGCTCACCGACGAGGACCAGGAGGCACTCGGCGAAGCGATCGCCGAATTCGTCGACGACTTCGGTCCCGACTTCGACGACGAAGGCGAGCCGCTGGCCGCCGGTGAGTCGGAGCGGGTCGAGGCCGCGGGCGAGGCAGAGGCCGAGGAGGAGCCGGCCCCCGCCGCCTGAAACGGCAGCCCCTGAAGGACTGGAAAGAAGATGGCCAACCGCAAAGAGGTAACCAACCAGATCGCCAGCGTCGGCAACATCCGCCAGATCACCCGGGCGATGGAGATGGTTGCTGCCGCCAGGCTGCGGCGGGCCGAGGAACGGATCTCGCATCTCAGGCCCTATGCCCAGGCGATCAGGAGGCTCACCCGCCGGGCCGCGGCCGAGGCCGGATCGATTCCGGACGTCCCGATCCTGACCCAGCACGAGCCGGTCGAGAAGGTGGCGATCCTCCTGGTCACCGGCGACCGCGGTCTCGCCGGTGCCTTCAACGCGAACATCCTGCGGGAGGGCCTCGACCTCCGCGACGAGCAGATCGAGGCCGGCAGGTCGGTCGTCTTCTACGCGGTCGGCCGGAAGGGGGACGGTGCCCTGACCTTCCGCAAGCAGGACCTGGCCAACGCCTGGACCGGCTTCACCGACCGCCCGGCCTTCTCCGATGCCCGGACGATCGGCGACGCCCTGGCTTCGGCCTACATCGACGGCGAGGTCGACCGGATCGAGGTCGTCTACAACAGGTACGTGTCCCCGCTCACCCAGTATGTCCACCGGTTGACCCTGTTGCCGGTCCAGGAGGCTGCCGTGATCGGCGAGGGAGCCGAGGACGAGGAGTGGTCCGGACCGGAAGAGGGAGATGAGGCCGAGGCACCCCATCACGCGCTCTGGGAGTACGAACCCGGCCCCGAGGCCCTGCTGGCCCAGTTGATCCCGGACTACGTCAACACTTCGCTTTACCGGACCCTGCTCGAGTCGGCAGCCTCGGAGCTCGGGGCCCGGATGACTGCGATGCGCAGTGCCGCGGAGAACGCGGAAACGATGATCGAAGACCTGACCCTGGAGATGAACAGGGTCAGGCAGGCCGAGATCACCCAGGAGATCCTGGAGGTCGTCGGTGGCGCCGAGGCTCTCGGCTGAGACTGGACCAACGCCCCACGAGAAGGGAACGACAGCAACTGATGTCAGACAGCAACGGAAAGAACATCGGAACGATCGAAGAGATCACCGGAGTCGTAGTCGACGTCGCCTTCCCCGACCATCTGCCGGAGGTCTACTCCGCGGTCGAGGTCGAGGTCGATGCCAGCGATGCCCGTGAGGGCAGGACCCTGGTCTGCGAGGTGCAGCAGCACCTCGGCGACGACCGGGTCCGGACCGTGGCGATGGACGCGACCGACGGCCTCCAGCGGGGCGACCGGGTGGTCGACCTCGGCGGCCCGATCACCGTTCCGGTCGGCGAGCAGACCCTCGGCCGGATCTTCAACCTGCTCGGCGAGCCGATCGACGGTGGGCCGGCGCTCGGTGACGACGTCGAGCGGTGGCCGATCCACCTGCCTTCGCCCGAGGCGACGGAACTCACCCCGACCCAGGAGATCCTCGAGACCGGGATCAAGGTGGTCGACCTGCTCGCTCCCTACGCCAAGGGCGGCAAGATCGGCCTGTTCGGCGGTGCCGGAGTCGGCAAGACCGTCCTGATCCAGGAGCTGATCCACAACATCGCCCGCGAGCACGGTGGACTCTCGGCTTTCTGCGGGGTCGGCGAGCGGACCAGGGAAGGCACCGACCTCTACCTGGAGATGACCGAGTCGGGCGTCATCGACAAGACGATGATGGTCTTCGGCCAGATGAACGAGCCTCCCGGAGCGAGGCTCCGGGTCGCCCTCTCGGGCCTGACCATGGCCGAGTACTTCCGGGAGACCGGTGGCCAGGACGTGCTCCTGTTCATCGACAACATCTTCCGCTTCGTGCAGGCAGGCTCCGAGGTTTCGGCCCTGCTCGGCCGGATGCCGTCCGCGGTCGGTTACCAGCCGACGCTGGAAACCGAGATGGGCGAGCTGCAGGAGCGGATCACCTCGACCGCAAAGGGCTCCGTTACTTCGGTCCAGGCGATCTACGTCCCGGCAGACGACCTGACCGACCCGGCTCCGGCCTCGGTGTTCGCCCACCTGAACGCGACCACCGTGCTTTCGCGGGCGATCTCCGAGAAGGGCATCTACCCGGCCGTCGACCCACTCGATTCGACCTCGACGATCCTCAAGCCCGACATCCTCGGCGAGGAGCACTACCGGACGGCGACCGAGGTCCAGGAGGTGCTCCAGCGCTACAGCGAGCTCCAGCAGATCATCGCGATCCTCGGGATCGACGAGCTCGCCGACGAGGACAAGGTCCTCGTCTACCGGGCCCGGAAGATCGAGCGGTTCCTCTCGCAGCCGTTCTTCGTGGCCGAGCAGTTCACCGGCCGCTCGGGCGAGTACGTGCCGGTATCGGAGACCGTGCGGGGCTTCCGCGAGATCCTCGATGGCGAGTTCGACGATTACCCCGAGAGCGCCTTCTACATGAAGGGCGGGATCGACCAGGTGGTCGCAGAGGGCAAGGAAGGCTGACCGGCCCGGCTTGGCCGACCAGGCGACATTCGAGGTCGAGGTGCTGACCCCGGAGGGCGAGGTCTTCCGGGGCGAGGCCGTTCAGCTCTCGACCAGGACGGTCGAAGGCGAGGTCGGCATCCTTGCCAACCACGTACCGATCCTGGCCGGCCTCCGGCCGACCAGGCTCCGTCTTCAGCTGGCCGGTGGTGAACGGGTCGAGTTCGCGCAGGCCCACGGGATCCTCCAGATGTTCGGCAACCAGGCGGAGGTCCTGGTCGAGGAGGCGCTGCCGACCGGGGAGCTGGATCCTGCCGCCCTCGAGGGTGAGCTCGAGAAGGCAAGGGCGAGGGAAGCCGACGAGGAGGCAGGCGAGGCGGCCCGGGCCGTCGCGGCCAGGGACGTCGAGCGGATCTCGACCTTCCTCGAGATAGCCCGGGAGAACTGACCGAGTCCGACCTCCTCTCGCTGGCCCGGCGCCTGATCGCCTACGACACCTCGCGCGAGGAGGGCGTCCACGAGGCATCGGGTTTCGTCAAGGGCTGGCTCGAGGCAAGGGGTATCGAGGTCCGTCAGGCCGAGTGCCGTGGCCTGCCGGTGCTGACGGCCGAGGTCGGTGACCCTTCCGGGACGGCCCTCGTGCTTCACGGCCACCTCGACGTGGTCCCTGGGGCTTCGGGTCAGTTCGAACCGGTGGTCGAGGGGGATCGCCTGTATGGCCGCGGCGCCTACGACATGAAAGCGGCCCTGGCAGCGATGCTGGTGGCCCTGCCCCTGCCGGACCGGGTCCCGGCCGGGACATGCGTTCGCCTGGCGATCGTCGGGGACGAGGAATCGGAGGAGAGCGAGGATCGCGGGACCGACTACCTGGTCGACCACGGCCTCACCGGTGACCTGGCGATCACCGGCGAGCCGACCGACCTCCAGGTCGGCGTGGCGGCCAAGGGGGTGCTCGCCCTGCGGATACCGGTAGGAGGACGTTCGGCCCACGGCTCCACGCCCTGGCTGGGCGAAAACGCCATTCTGGCTGCGATCGGGCGTTTCCATGGCATCGAATCGCTACCGTTTGCGACCGAAGGCTCCGAGCACTTCAGCCGCCCCTCGGTGAACCTCGGACGGATTCGTGGGGGAGATGCCCTGAACCAGGTACCCGACAGCTGCGAGATCGACGTGGACATCAGATTCCTCCCGGGACAGGACCCTGAAGAGATCAGGCACCAGGTCGCGAGCCTCGGACCGGAACCGGTCGAGACGATCATCGAACTGCCGGCGATCGACGGACCGGTCGACGACCGGCTGGTCGACCTGTTGACCGGCGTGATCGAGGACGTCTCGGGCCGGAGTGCGACTACGGTCGGCCGGGACGGGGCCAGCGATGCGATCTCGTTCATCCGAGCCGGCGTCCCGGCAGTCGAGTTCGGCCCGGTCGGCGAGGGCCATCACGGTCCCGAGGAGTGGGTCTCGATCGAGTCGATCGAGCAGTACCGGATGATCCTTTCCAGATTGATCGAAACGGTGGCAGGCTCCGGACGATGACCGAAGAGCAGCGACCCGAAGATCCCGGCCTCGATCCCGATACCGACGAGCTGTTCGCCTTCTCGGCTGGACTCGAGGACGGGCCCGAACTCGACCCCGTATTTCGCTCCGCCCTGCTCGAGTCGAGCGAATCGGCCACCGGTGAGCATCCGGTGGATCGGCCGACCGGAGAGACGCCGACCGCCGAGACGACCGGCGAGAGCACTGTCGTCGAACCGGAAGGGCCGGAGTACGTCGAGGAAGAACCCGCGAGCGAAGACCCCAGGGCGATCACCGAGGAGCAGACCGAAGTCCTCGCCGCTGCGGCCCGAAGCGAGGTGCATCAGGCGATCGACCAGGCCAGGAAGACCGGCCAGGCCTGGGACCCGCCGCGACCGCCGGCTTCGGGAGACTTCGAGGCACCGCCCTCCCGCCCCCATTACTGGTGGCGGTTCGGACTGGCGACGATCGTCGTCGTGCTGGCATTCGCCGGGGCGACTTCGGCCTCGATCCTCCGGACGGTCGATGACATCGCCGGCCAGCTGGCCGACCCGAGCTTCGAGAACCTCTCGGCGAAGATCCTCCCTCCGAGCAACGGCGGCCCCCAGACGATCGCCCTGATCGGCTCGGATGTGAGGACCGGTGGTGGCGCCTCCGCGGGTGACCCCGGCAGGGCGGACACGACGATCCTGCTGAGGCTTGACCCGGAGTCCGACCAGATCGCGATGCTCTCGATTCCGCGTGACCTGAAGGTCGAGATTCCGGGGGTCGGAACCGACAAGTTCAACGCGGCCTACGCCTACGGCGGTACCAAGCTGACCCTCCAGACGATCCGGGAGCTGACCGGACTCAGGATCAACCACGTGGTCAACGTCGACTTCCAGGGCTTCGCGATGGCGATCGATGCGATCGGGTGCGTCTTCGTCGACGTCGACCGCGACTACTACAACTCGAACGAGGGCAAGGCCCCCTCCGAGATGTACGCCGAGATCGACATCGACCCCGGCTACCAGAAGCTCTGTGGCCCCGATGCCCTGGATTACGCCCGGTATCGCCATACCGACACCGATCTCGTCAGGTCCTCCCGGCAGCAGGACCTGATCGGTGAGGTGAGGAACCGACTCTCGTTCAGCGAGATCATCAAGCGCCGCAACGAGTTGATCAAGGCCTTCACCGAAAACACGAAGTCGGACATCTCGGGGTCGAAGGAGTCGCTCGAGCTGCTCCGCCTGCTGTTCGATTCGAGGGGTGCCCGGGTAGTCGAGGTGCCCTTCCCCGCGACCCTGGCCGGCACCTACGTGACCGCCACCGGATCCGAGATCCAGGCGGCGGTCGATCGCTTCCTCGGCTTCGAGGAACCGGCCGGACCGGTCGGCACCCTCACGGAAGGCCAGAGCGGACCCGGCGCCGGCAAGAAGAAGAAGGGGCCGGCTGCGGTCCAGTCGAGGATCCCGAAGAAGGGCGAGGACGGCCTGGTCGATGCTGCAGAGAGCACGATCGGCCTGGCGAGCCAGATCGACTCCGAGATCGGGTCCAGGGCATTCCCCATCTACTACCCGAAGAGCCTGCCGCCGTCGACGATCCTGGCCGACGGCAGCCGCGGCTATCACCTGCGTGACGGCGACAAGAATCCCTACGCCGCCTATCGGATGGTCTTCGCCCTGGAGGCGGCAGACGGAACCCACTACTTCGGCCTGCAGGGCCTTCGGGAATGGGAGGATCCACCGATCCTCCAGGCGCCTTACGAGGAGGTCTCTTGGGGAGGCAGGACCTTCCGCGTCTATTCCGAGGGTGACCGGATACGTCTCGTCGCCTGGTTCTCGGACGGCAACGTGTACTGGATCTCGAACTCGCTGCTCCTTACCCTCGGCAACGACGAGATGCTCGGGATGGCCCGCTCGACCCGGCTCTACACCAAGGGCTGAAGGGCGTTGACGGCCGGGCAGGGAGACGGAGGCACCACCGACCGCGAGCCGATCGGGGTGATCGGGGCCGGCTGGGTCGGACTGGTGACAGCGGCCTGTTTCGCCGAGCTGGGCCACCACGTGGTCGCGAGGGACGTGGTCGAGGAGAAGGTCGAGGCCCTCGCCCGCGGCGAAGTCACGATCCACGAGCCCGGCCTGAGCGAACTGATCACCGGCAACGCCGACCGGCTCGAGTTCACGACCGACATGGACCGGCTGCTCGGACATGCCCGGCTCCTGTTCGTCTGTGTCGATACCCCGCCGACCCATTCCGGCGACGCCGACCTCTCCCGGGTCCGGCAGGTGGTCGACGACCTCGCCGGCAGCCCCGACCACGTCATGATCATGAAGAGCACGGTCCCGGCCGGGACCGGCGAGACGATCATGGCCGAGCTGCCCGGAGCGGGGTACGTCTCCTGCCCCGAGTTCCTGAAGGAAGGCACCGCGGTCGAGGACTTCATGAACCCCGACCGGGTCGTGATCGGGACGGCGCCGGACGGTCGGGCGGAAGGCGATGCGGTCGCCGCGCTCTACGAGCCGCTCGGTGGCGAGATGGTGCGGACCGACGTAACCAGTGCCGAGATGATCAAGCTGGCGTCGAACGCCTACCTGGCGACCCGGATCTCCTTCATCAACGAGATCGCCAACGTCTGCGAGGAGGTCGGGGCCGACGTGGCCGAGGTCGCTCGCGGGATGGGGCTCGACGACCGGATCGGTCCCCAGTTCCTCAGGCCCGGGATCGGGTTCGGGGGGTCCTGTTTCCCCAAGGATGTAAGTGCCCTCAAGCTCCTGGCCGGCAACTCCGGGTACCACTTCCAGCTGCTGAATGCTGTCATCGAGGTCAACGAGCTCCAGAAGCGCCGGGTGGTCGGCAAGCTGGTTAAGCATCTCGGCGCCCTCGCCGGCAAGCGGATCGCCCTGCTCGGCCTCGCTTTCAAGCCGGACACCGACGACATGAGGGAGGCATCGAGCCTGGTGCTTGCGGCGAGGCTGGCCGCCGAAGGAGCCGAGGTGGTCGCCTTCGACCCGGTGGCGATGGATGCGGCTCGGCCGATGCTCCCGGGAGTCGAGATGGCTGGATCTGCGCTCGAGGCCCTGAGCGGGGCCGATGGAGCGGTGCTGGTGACCGAGTGGGCAGAGTTCCGGGACCTCGACTGGGCCGAGGCGGCATCCGCGATGGGGCACCCGCTGATGATCGACGGACGGAACTTCCTCGATCCACGGGAACTGGCAGCGGCCGGGTTCACCTGGGAAGGGGTGGGTCGGGCCGAGGTCCGGCCCGCCTGAGTCGGTGCAGGCACTGGTCTTGGTCGGGGGTCGCGGCACGAGGCTGCTCCCGCTTACCGAGTCGGTCCCGAAGCCGGTCCTGCCCCTCGTCGACCGGCCCTTCCTCGTCCACTTCCTCGAGTGGCTGGCCGGGTACGGGGTCGATCGGGTCGTTCTCGCCTGTGGCTTCGCACCCGACGTCATGAGGGAGGCACTGGCCGAGTGGAGGGGGGACCTGCCGACCTTGACCTGGGTGGTCGAGGACGAGCCGCTCGGAACGGCCGGGGCGATGCGTCATGCCCTCGACTGCCTCGACGACGAGTTCCTCGCGCTGAACGGTGACCTGCTCTCCAACTTCGACCTCGAAAGGCTCGTCGATTTCCACCGTGAGAAGGGCGCCGACGTGACGCTCGGGCTGAAGGAGGTCGATGACCCGGCGCCGTACGGGCTGGTCGAACTGGCCGAAGGGGGTGCGATCAGGGGCTTCAGGGAGAAGCCCGAAGATCCGGGGTCACTTCCTCCGGCCCCCTGGCTGGTCAATGCCGGGACCTACGTCCTTTCCCGGACCGTGATCGAGGCGCTTCCGGCCGGCCGGAACCTCTCGATCGAGCGGGACGTCTTCCCCGGCCTGGCCGGCAAGGGCATGTTCGGGCTGGCTCTCGAAGGCCACTGGATCGACATCGGAACGCCCGAGCGGTATTTGGAGGCGACCTGGGACGTCCTCGAGCGGAGGGTCGAGACCCCGGTCGAATCGGTGGCCGCGGCCACCTGGATCGCTGCCGGGGCAGAGGTTTCGCCGGCGGCCGAGGTCGGACCGAGGGTCGTGGTCTCGGATCGCTGCCGGATCGGCGAAGGCGCACGGGTGACCGGTTCCGTCCTCCTCGAAGGATCCGTCGTCGGACCGGGAGCCACCGTTTTCGACTCGATCCTCGGGACGGGAGAGACGGTCCCACCCGGTCAGGAGGTGACCGGCGAGGTACGGGGTCGGGCCGATCTGTTGGAGAATCGGAGCCGCGATGATCGATGATGCCCTCGCCATTCCGGAGCACGTCCGCGATGCCCTCTGGCGGATCGACTCGACCGAGATCGGACCGTCCGACTCGGATGGCGTGATCGTCTGTGGGTTGGGTGGCTCGGCGGTCGGTGGCGATCTGGGCAGGGCGATCCTCGGCGATCGCCTGACCGGCCCGATGGAGACGGTCCGCTCGTCCGCCCTGCCTTCCTGGGCCTCGGACCGCACGGCGGCTCTCGTCTCGAGTCACTCCGGCCTTACGCCGGAGGCGATCGAGGCTTTCGAGGAGGCCGGACGGCGCGGCCTGAGCCGCTGGGTCCTGACCACCGGTGGCAGGCTGGGTGAGATGGCTCGTGAGGAAGGGGTCGGCGTAGTTGCGCCACCGGGCTTCCTTGCGCCCCGGGCAGCGGTCGGCTACACCACGACCGCGGCGGTCAGGGCGGCCGGCCTGGCCGGAATCGCGCCGGACCTCCGGGAGGAGCTGGAGGCCGCGGCCGAGGCGATCGGCCGGACGACCGATGCGATCGTCGCCCAGGCCGAATCGGTCGCCGAGGCGCTCGCCGGACTGCCGGCCGTGATCCACGGCTCCGGGCTGACCGTGCCGGTCGCCCGGCGATGGGCCAACCAGATCAACGAGAACGCCAAGGGGTTCGCCTTCGCTGCCGAGCTGCCCGAGGCCGGTCACAACGCGATCGAGGCCTGGGCATCCGGCGGTCCGGACCTCGCCGCCGTCTTCCTGCTTGATCCCGATGGCCCGGCCTCCGAACGGGCGGCTACGGACGCCTTCGCCGGGATGGTCGGCGAGCACGGGGCACCGGCGATCGAGGTCGATCCCGGCGGTGAGTCGCGCTCGGAGAGCCTGTTGAGAGCGGTGATGATCGGCGACTTGGTGTCGCTCCGGCTGGCCGACGAGTCCGGTGTTGATCCAGCCGCGATCGGGGCGATCGAGGAGTTCAAGGAGCGCACGGCGGCCGGTCTCGAAGGTGAGGGCGGCAGATGAAGGCGATGGTGCTTGCCGCCGGCCTCGGGACCCGGCTCAGGCCGGTCACCTGGTCGATGCCGAAGCCGATGGTCCCGGTCGTCAACCGACCGGTCATGGAGCACATCGTCCGGCTGCTCGCCGCCCACGACTTCGACGGGATCGTCGCCAACCTCCACTGGTTCCCCGACACGATCGAGTCCCATTTCGGGGATGGCTCCGGGTTCGGGGTGTCG
>JAUMBO010000028.1:0-3266 GCA_032119635.1 Solirubrobacterales bacterium | reverse complement strand
CCGCTCGTCTTGCGGTCCTTGCGGCTCGCCCTGAAGATGAGGAAGGCGGCGATGATCACGGCCAGGGCGACGAGTCCGATGATGAACCAGGTCGCATTCTCGGAGGCAAAGTCACCCACCTTGGTGAAGAACGATTCGTTGTCGGTGCTTCCGGTGTCGGGGGTCGGGGCGGCGAGGGCACCCAGCGGGAACAGGAGGAAGGCTAGGAACGTGGCCCCCACGGTGGAGGCGAAAGTCCACCGGTGGCTTGTCGCAACCCGAGCGGACCCGGTGTGAGTGTGACCCTTGCGGTCCATCCCAGCTAATACTGCCAGCCGGGCGCTCCCTTCGGCGGGATCGACGGCATGGGTGGGAATCCGTTCCCGCCCGGACTCAGTCACGGTAGCGCCCCTTGAACTCGCGCTCGACGTCCCGGCGGACGTCACGGGCCGCGATCTCCCGGCGGCGATCCCGGCCCTCCTTGCCCCTCGCCAGGGCGAGCTCCACCTTCGCCCGCGGTCCCTTGAAGTAGATCCTGGTCGGGATCAGGGTCAGTCCCTTCCGGGTGAGCGATCCGCGCAGTTTTTCGATCTCGGCCCTCTTGAGCAGCAGCTTCCTGGGGCGCTCGGGCTCATGGTTGTTCACCGTAGCCGGCGGGTAGTGGGGAATGTGAAGGTTGCGTAGCCACACCTCGTCGCCCTCGATCACGGCGTAGGCATCGGCCAGCTGGGCCTTGCCGTCGCGGAGCGACTTCACCTCGGAGCCGGTCAGGACGACCCCGGCCTCGAGTCGGTCGATCAGCTCGAACTTGTGTCCCGCCCGCCGGTTCGTAGCCACGTCGCCCGAGGCCGGACCGGCTCCGGGCTGGCCCTTACCCGACCCGCCGGACTTCTTCTTTCCCTTGGCCGCCACGACCGGCAACCCTACTCCGGCCCGCCTCCGGCGCCTAGTCGACGAAGTCGAGGTCGGCCCGGCCGAGTACCGGCCGGACGCGTCGGACCGTCACCTCGACCGGATCTCCGAACCGGATCGAGTCACCGCGCTTCGAGCCGATCAGTGCGGTCTGTTCGGGATTGAGTGAGTACCAGTCGCGACCCATGCGGCGAACCGGCACGAATCCCTCGTAGGTGTCCCCCAGCTCGCCGGCGAAGGATACGAACGCCCCTGCCTCGATCACCCCCGACACCTCGCCTTCGAACCTGCGCTCCCAGCCGCCCTCGAACAGTTCCCGCTCGAGCAGGAAGGCAGAGCAGACATCGTCGGCATCGCGCTCGATCAGTGAGGCCTCGCGCTCGGTCTCCGAGCAGTGGGCGGCAACTTCGGCCGCCACACCGGCGTCCGGGGCATCCTCGCCTCCACCGACCTGGGACAGGAGCGCCCGGTGAACGACGAGGTCCGGGTACCTCCGGATCGGGGAGGTGAAGTGGGAGTAGGCACGGCTGCCGAGTCCGGCATGTCCGAGGTTCTCCTCCAGATAGCGGGCCGGCTTGAGCGAGCGGAGGACCAGCGAACCGAAGGGCACCGCCCCGTGACCCCGGCGGCCGGCCTCGGCAGCGACCATTCGGGAGGTCTCGACCGCGAGTGCGCCCGCCGTCGCCGGGCCGGCACCCTCGGGGAATGCCGGGCTCGGCAGCTCGAGCGAGGCCAGCTGGTCGAACAGCCTCTCGATCCGGTCTGGATCCGGCTGTTCGTGGACCCGGTAGATGGCCGGGGTCCCGCTCCGGTCGAGCAGTTCGGCGACCTGCTCGTTGACCAGGATCATCAGCTGCTCGATCAGCAGGTGGGCCTCGGTCTCGACGTAGCGGTGGGATCCGGTCGTATTTCCCTCCCGATCGAACTCGAACTCCGGCTCGCTCGAGGTGACCTCGAGCCTCGCCTCCCCCTTTATCCCGGTCAGCACCGCCGCCGCCCGCCTGGCGAGCTCGATCGGCTCGGCGACCCCCGGGGGCGGCTCATCCTCGCCCGAGAAGATCCGGTCGAGGCCGTCGTAGTCGAGGCGGACGTCGGACCGGATCCTGCTCCGGTAGAAGGCCACCGACTCGACCTCCCCCCGGCCGGAAAGCAGGACCTCGGTCGTCACTGCAAGGCGCTCGTCACCCGGAGAGAGCGAGCACTCCCCCGAGCTCAGGACGTGGGGGAGCATCGGCTCGACCGAAGTCGGGACGTAGACGCTGTTTCCCCTCCCGGAAGCCGACCTGTCGAGTGCCGAACCGGGCCGCACCCAGGCCGAGACGTCGGCGATGTGGATCCAGAGGCGAACCGAGTCGCCGTCCCGTTCCGCGGACACCGCGTCATCGAAGTCCCTGGCGGTGGCCGGATCGACCGTGAAGGTAGGGAGTCCGGTCAGGTCCTTTCGCTCGATCCCGTGACCGAAGGAGAGCTCCTGTCCGGCCTCGGCTTCGACCGAGGCCGGGAAGCCCCTCCGACCGAGCCGCTCGAGGACCAGCGCCTCGACCACGTCCCGGGCGACTGCCGGGCTGCCGAGTTCGCGCAGGAGCTTCGCCCGGCCGCCGCGTTCCTCGACCCAGACGATTCCCCCCTCGCGGGGCCTCGATCGCTTCTCGAAGGGGATCTGGGACCCTTGCTCGAACAGGGGAACGGCGACCGGGAACCTGCCCCGCCGTTCGACGGAAGCGACGAAGCGCGGACGGCCGCCCGCCTTCAACCCCTTGCCGGTCAAGAGACCGGGTCCCGGCTCAAGTGGCCCCGCCCTGAAGGGCATCGATCGCCCGCTCCAGCTGGCGGTCGACCGGTCCCGGGCCGTCGCGGACATCGATATCCGGAGTCAGGCCCCTTCCGGCAAGGGACTCGCCCTCGGCGGTCAGGAACTCCCCGATCGAGAGATCGAGGGCCCCACCCCCCTCCAACTCGATCAGCTGCTGGAAGAGGCCCTTGCCGAACGACCGGGTCCCGACCAGGGGTGCGCCGCGATACCGGCGTACCACCGCCGCCAGGATCTCGGCGGCCGAGGCCGTCCCACGATCGACCAGGACGGCGATCGGTGGGAGATCCAGCTGGCCGCCCACGGTCCGGTAGATCCGCTTGCCCTCGGAGCGGGAGCGGGTGACCACCACCTTTCGGCCGGCCGGCGCGAAAAGGCTCGAGGTCGAGACGGCTTCGGGAAGGAGGCCTCCCCCATTGCCGCGCAGGTCGAGGACCAGGCCCTCGACGTTCCGGTCGATGGCCTTGCGAAGCGCCCGGCGAAGGGCCGCCCCCGCCCCCTCGCTGAAGGCCGAGAGAGAGACGTAACCGAACCGACGGCCGTCCCGACGGACGACCCGGCTCTC
>JAUMBO010000027.1:0-6424 GCA_032119635.1 Solirubrobacterales bacterium | reverse complement strand
CACGTCGGGCCGGTGGGTCCGGATGGCGAGGGTCACGGCATCGGCGTCGGTCACGTCGAGTGGCTCGTACTCGATGCCTTCGATGCGGTCGGCCGGCTCCGCGATGTCTGTCGAGACGATCGGTGACCCGGCCGCGCCGCCCTGACCTCCGAGTACCCGGGCGACGGCACGGCCGAGCAGGCCGTTACCTCCGGTGAGCAGGATCCCGGGCACCGTTACCTCAGCTTCCCTCGTTCCGGCCAGCACCCATCAGGGGGCTCCGGGCCCACCGCCCGGCCCCGCAGCTGACGCCCTGCGGGTCAGACCTCAAGGGCCGAAAGGTGGCGGCGGATCTCCCGCCGGTAGGCGTCCTTATTCACGTAGAACGGGATCCGGTCGAGCTGGCGGTAGTGGTACCCGCCGAACAGGTCGGGCCGGGGTCCCCGGATCCGCTCCCACATCGCGTCGGCAAGTCCCGGAGCATCCCGTTCGGCCCTGATCAGCTCGGCGACCAGTTCGGACTGGTCGAACCTCCCCTGCCACCCGAGACCGGTCGCCTCGATCATGCCGAGGACGAACAGGTTGCGGTGTCGGGGGGTGAAGATGTTCAGGTAGAGGTCGGGCCCCGGGGTGCCGTTCCAGTTGAGATGCCCGGGGTCGATGAACGGGTACTCGAGCCGGTAGCCGGTGGCCAGCATGACCATGTCGTACTCGCCGGTGCTCCCGTCGGTGAACCGGACCTCCGACCCGCTGAATTCCCGCACGTCCGGCCTGACCCGGATGTCGCCGTGGCCTGCGTGGTGGAGGACGAGCGTGTTCATCACGGGATGGGTCTCGTAGATCTTTCCCTCCGGCTCGGGGAAGCCGAGCCGGGCGGGGTTACCCGTGATCAGGCGGATCACCCGGGAGTCGACCCGCTGCTTGATCGCAGGCGGCAGGGCCGGACCCTCGTTCAGGGTGTCGGAGGGCCTCCCGAGGATGTACTTGGGGAAGAACCAGTAGCCGCTGCGGAGGCTCATGTCGACCGACCGGGCCTGGCCGACCGCATCGACCGTGATGTCACAACCCGAGTTTCCGGCTCCGATCACCAGGACCCTCTTGTCGCGGAACACCTCGGGCCGTCGGTACTCGCTGGTGTGGATCAGCTCGCCGGAGAACTCGCCTTCGAACTCGGGGATGCTGGGCGTGGAGAAGAGCCCGTTGGCGATGATCACCCCGGCGTGGAGGGTCGTTTCGCTGTTGCCGTCCGGACCTTCGGAGACGACCTTCCAGACGTCGCCTTCGGGTTCGACGCGTACGACCGTGGTCGAGAAGCGGAAGTGGCGCCTGAGGTCGAAGGTGTCGGCGTAGTCGCGGAAGTACTCCCGCATCTCCCAGTGGCTCGGGTAGTCCGGCGTCCCTTCCGGCATCGGGAACTCGGCGTAGGCGGTCGTCGTCTTCGACGAGATCAGGTGGGCCGACTCGTACATGGTGCTTCGCGGGCCATCTATGTCCCAGAGGCCCCCGACGTCCGAGTGGGCCTCGAATCCGGTGAACGGAATGCCCCGCCTGGCAAGGTTCCTGGCCGCGCCGAGACCACTCGGACCGGCCCCGATCAGGGCCCAGGGCAGCCCGGCTCCTGGCCCCGCGGATCCTCCTCCTCCCGGCTCGTTCATCGGGCCGGATCCTACCTGCGGAGCTCCTCTCGCCGACAGGGTCACCGATCCGTCCCAACCGTTACGGTTGATCGATGGCCGAGGTACTTCCGTTCAGGGCGCTTCATTACGAACCATCTTCGGTCGGGTCGCTGGACGACGTGACCGCCCCGCCCTACGACGTGATCGACGAGGCCGAAAGGGCGGAGCTGATGGGCCGCTCGCCATTCAACGTGGTCGAGCTGGACCTGCCACTTTCCCCGGAGACGGATGGCGACCCCTACTCCCACGCGGCCGAGCTTCTCGAAGGGTGGCTGCTGGCCGGAGTGCTGTCACAGGATCGGGATCCGACGATCTGGGCGCTGACCCAGGACTACACCGGCCCGGACGGCGAGAGCCACAGGCGTAATGCGGTCCTCGCCCGGGTCCGGGTGACCGAGTACGGCCCTGGTCAGGTCCGACCCCATGAGCGGACCCAGCCCGGACCGAAACAGGACCGTCTCGACCTGACCCGGGCGACGCGCTACAACCTCTCGCCGATCTTCTCGCTGACCACGCGAAACGCCTGGGAGCACGTCGAGCCGGCGACGGCCGGTGCCCCGTGGGCCGAGGTGACCGATCCGGACGGGACCGTCCACAGGCTCTGGCCGGTCGACGACCCGGTCGTCCACGACGCCGTGACCGACGAGCTTGCCGGAGCCGAACTCCTGATCGCCGACGGCCACCACCGATACGAGACCGCCCGGACCTACCGGGACGAGATCGGCGGAGAGGGTGCCCACCAGTACACCCTGATGGCACTTACCGGTCTCGACGATCCGGGGCTTACCGTCTTCCCCACCCACCGGCTGCTGACCGACCTCGACGCCTCCGGGCTCGAGCGGCTCCGCGAGGACCTCGCCGGGCCCTTCGAGATGGTCGAGGTAGGCGATCAGGCCGGCCTCGATCCTGCATCCGAGCAGGCGACCGGCTGCTTCGGCTTCGCGGACCGTTCGGGTGCCCGGTACCTGCTTCGCCTGCGTGACCCCGGGGAGCTTGCCGGGCTGATGCCCGACCGGAGCGATGCCTACCGGACGCTCGATGCCGCGATCCTCGAGAAGGTCGTCCTCGAGGGGATGCTCGGGATGAGCGAGGCCGACGTCGAGGCGAAGAAGGGGATCGCCTACTCGAAGTCGATCGACGACGCCGTCGACCAGCTCGCGGCCGACCGGGCCGATGCTGCCTTCCTGCTCAGGCCGACCCCGATCGAGCAGGTCCGCGCCGTCGCCGACGCCGGCGAGACGATGCCGCCCAAGTCGACCTACTTCTTCCCCAAGTTGCTTTCGGGGATGGCCTTCAACCCATTGAGCTGAACGAGAGGGGATCCCCGATGAAGATCTACACCCGAAAAGGCGACGACGGCAGCACCTCTCTCTGGTACGGGGGACGGGTGCCGAAGGGCGACCTGAGGACCGAGGCCTATGGGACGCTCGATGAGGCCTGCTCCGACCTCGGTTGCGCCCGGGCCCTCTGCGGTGAAGGCGAGGCCGAGCTGGCCGGCGACATCCTCTCGCTCCAGAACTCGCTGTTCGTCGCCGGGGCCGAGCTGGCCACGGCCCCCGAGGCGAGCGAACGCCTCGAGGACGGCGTCAGCCGGGTCACCGGGGCGATGACCGCCGAGCTGGAAGAGGCGATCGACAGGTACATGGAACGGGTCGACCTGCCGCCCAAGTTCGTCATCCCCGGGGGCAACGCGCTCTCGGCCGAGCTCGACGTCGCCCGGACCGTCATTCGCCGGGCCGAGCGGCGGGTGGTCGCGATCAAGGTTGCCGGCGAGCTCGACTCGGACGAGGTGCTCAGGTTCCTCAACCGGGCTTCCGACCTCTGCTTCGCGATGGCCCGGTTCGCCGACGTCGAGGATCCGGAGCTGTTCGAGGGGAGGGGTTGATGGAGACGAAGGCCCGGGTCACGACCGGGGCCGGACTGCCCTGCGAGGTCGAGCTCGAAGCGGGCGGGCATTCACGGATGGTCGTATTCGACCAGCCGGGTGAGCTTTCCGACGGCACATCCGGCCCGACCTCCACCCAGGCGGTGAGCGCGGCGCTCGCCTCCTGCACGGCGGTCACCCTGAGGGTCTACGCCGAGCGAAAGGGCTGGAGCCTCGAGGGGCTCGAGGTGGAGGTAACGACCAGGTACGAGGGGCCGAACCCGAGCCTTTTCTCGGTCACGATCGGGTGGCCCTCCCACCTCGACCCGGAACAGGTCGAGAGACTCACGAGGATCGCCGGCAAGTGCCCGGTCCACCGGCTCCTGGCCGAGGCCACGACCGTGGAGATAGAGACGGCCTGACTGACCAGGTGGACGGTACGAGCCGGGGCTCGATCCGGCCGCGGGAACTGGGTCCGGTACTCCTGACCGACGCCGAGGCCGGCGCGATGACCGCTTTCGGCGGGCGCGACGCTGCCGTCCTGGTTCCCCTGCGCGAGCGGGCCGGGCGGGTCGAGATCCTCTTCACCGAGCGCCCCGACCATCTCGAAAAGCATGCCGGGGAGATCTCCTTTCCGGGCGGCAAGATCGAGGCGGCCGACCTGGACCCGCGGACGGCCGCCCTGCGGGAGACCCGGGAAGAGGTCGGACTCGAACCGAACCAGATCGAGGTGGTCGGTGCCCTGGCACCGGTCGGAACGTTCGTCACTTCTTTCAGGATCCGGCCGTTCGTCGGGGTGGTGGACGAGGAGGCAGTTCCCGTACCTGACCCGTCCGAAGTCGCAGCAGTGCTCGGCTTCGGGATCGACGATCTGACGGCCGGTTACGCGATGCGCCGGCTGGTGCGGCGGGGGGTCCCGATCAGGACCCCGACCTTCGGGGTCGGTGACCACCTGATCTGGGGAGCGACGGCCAGAATCCTGACCGACCTCCTGCGGCGGGCCGGAGTCCTCTGAGCCAGGGGCCGCGCCGGTCGGTCGCTACTCGCCCAGTCCTTCGTCCCGGAGGTACCACTCGGTGTCGAGGGCGCCCTGGCAGCCCGACCCGGCCGCGGTGACGGCCTGGCGGTAGGTGTGGTCGACCAGGTCACCGACCGCGAAGACGCCCGCGAGGTTCGTCTTCGTCGATCCGGCCTCAACTTTCACGTAGCCCTCGTCATCGGTATCGATCTGGTCGGTGACCAGCTCCGAGCGCGGGATGTGGCCGATGGCGACGAAGGCACCGTCGACCTCGAAGTCCTCGACCTCACCGTTGTCCGCCTTCCTCAGCCGGACCGCGGTCAGGGATCCGTCCTCGCCGGCAATGAACTCTTCCGGGACCCAGGGGGTCCGGATGGTGATCTTCGGATTTGCGGTGACCCGCTCCTGCATGATCTTCGACGCTCTGAACTCGTCGCGGCGGTGGACCAGCTCGAGGCTCGAGGCGAACTTGGAGACGAAGTCGGCGTCCTCCATGGCCGAGTCCCCGCCACCGATGACCATCGTCCGACGGTCCCTGAAGAAAGCGCCGTCGCAGACCCCGCAGGTCGAGACCCCCCGTCCCGAGAGCTCCATCTCGCCCGGTATCCCGAGTCGGCGGGGCTCGGCTCCCATAGCGAGGATCACGGCGTGAGTCCGGTGCTCGTCATCGCCGACGAAGACCTTCTGGACGCCACCGTCCGAGAGCTCGAGTCGCTCGACGTTGTCGGTCACGAACCGGGCCCCGAACCGTTCGGCCTGCTCCCGGAACTTGACCATCATCTCGGGGCCCATGATCCCCTCCGGAAAGCCGGGGAAGTTCTCGACGTCGGTCGTGTTCTGGAGCTGGCCGCCCCACTCGAAACCCTCGATCACGAGCGGCTCCAGCTCGGCCCTGGCCGCGTAGATGGCGGCGGTGTATCCGGCCGGCCCTCCACCGACGATGATCAGGTTCTCGGTTCTCGTTTCTTCAGCCATCCTCTTCCTGTCTGGTTACTGGAGGTCGGGGCGAGTCACTTTACTTAATGAAGTAGCGGAAGGTCTGTCCGGTTTCGAAACGCCGGGTCCGACCGAGCCTATGACGTCCGATGCCTGGTCGCGGCCATGTCCCGGGACGGGCTGCGGTCGATCGGCAGGACACCTGCCTTCCAGCCCTTGACCGTGTTCCTCAACTGGACGAAGGCGACGGCTCCGAAGGGGATCGGAAGCCAGAACGCGATCAGCCGGTAAATCAGGACCGCGGCGAAGACCCCGGCTTCCGGCAGGCCGAAGAGGACGAAGGTACCGATCATTCCTGCATCGACCGCCCCCACGCCGGCCGGGACGAAGGGGATCAGGTTGGCGGTCAGGCCGATGAAGAAGCCGAGCACGACCACGCCGAAGGTCACCGGCACGTCGAGCGCCGCGAAGGAGGCCCAGAGGATCCCGATGTTGGCCGCCCAGAAGCCGATCGCCCCGACGAAGGCAAGGCCGGCCTTGCCCGGTGTGGAGAGCAGCCTGAGTGCGTCCCGGATCCCCTCCGAGGCGGTCGCCGGGACCGCCGCAAGGGCACCCAGGACCCGGCCCATCTTCCGCCCCCCGGCCAGCTGCCTGAGGCGCCGCTCGATGTCGGACGGGACGAGGGCGACCGCGAGGCCGACGATCATCACCAGCCCGGCCACCGCAGCCGGCACGATTGTCAGGCCCTCGGCCGTCGAACCACTGAGGACGCCGGTCCTCAGCAGGATCCCGAAGACGATGATCGCCAGGGGGTAGAAGATGTAGTGGAGGGCGATAAAGGCGACCATCCGCGTCGCGACGCTCCTTCTGGGCATGCCGCCCTGGCGGAGGGCCCAGTAGGTGAGTGCCACCCCTCCCGCGCCGCCGGCCGAGAAGAGAAGGGTGGCCGCG
>JAUMBO010000026.1:0-2056 GCA_032119635.1 Solirubrobacterales bacterium | reverse complement strand
TCAGGATGACCAAGACCGCGAGTACCACGTAGGACCAGGGCTGGTTGTCCTGGGTGAAGGTCTGGATGTCATCCCAGACCGCTGCCAGATCGAGCGCAATCGGCATATGCCGCATTGTTACGCGTGGCTATGCGGAAAAACGGGGTTCACGCCTGATCGCAGGAGTGAGTGCTTCGGCCGGTCAACGCATCCGCTGCTTGTAGTCGCGCTCGACCTCGCGCTGGGTGTCGCGATCCTTGATCTCACGCCTGCGGTCACGCCCTTCCTTGCCGCGGGCGAGCGCGAGTTCGACCTTGGCACGTGGCCCCTTGAAGTAGATCCTGGTCGGGACCAGAGTCAGTCCCTTCTGAGCCATCTTGCCGATCAGCCGTTCGATCTCGCGTCGGTGGAGCAGGAGCTTGCGCGCCCGATCCGGCTCGTGGTTCTGACTGCTCGCAGGACCATAGGGCGGGATGTGCGCTCCACGGAGGAAGATCTCCCCCTCGTTGATCGTGGCGAAGGCCTCGTTGATCTGAGCCTTGCCGTCGCGCAGCGACTTGACCTCGCTCCCCCGCAATTCCACCCCTGCCTCGAACTTCTCGACCAACTCGAACTTGTGTCGCGCCGGGCGTTGGGTCGCTACATCACCGGACTTGAGCTCGCGCGGCTCACCCTTGGCCTGCTTCGGCTTGGGGGACTTCTTCGATTTCTTCGAGGCGGCCATGATTATCGCCCCCTCTTCTTAGCACCGCCCCGCCTCTTCGATGCACCCTTGGCCTTCGACTTCTGTCCGCTGCGGCTGGTCGACCTGCTTGCTCTGGCGGCTTTCTCGGCCTTGGGCTTGGGGCGGCCCTTGTTCTTGGTCTTGTTGCCGGAGGACTTGGGCTTGGAGCGTTTCTTCTGAGCGGACCCGCTCTTCTTGCCCGCCTTGCTGCCGCTGGTCGGAGACTTGCGACCTCCGCCCCGCTTCGGGGCTCCACCGCTTCTGGTTCCGGCGTTTCGACCACGCTGGCCGCTGCCGCGTCTGCCGGATCCGGAATCGCCCTCCTTGCCAGGTGCCGGCATGAGATCCACCCTGCCACGCGGGGCATCGACGCGATCGACGGTTATCTCGACCGGATCACCGAACCTGACCGCCCTGCCTCCGCCCGACCCGACCAGCTGGGTGCCGGTCTCGTCGAGGTTGTAGCGCTCACGTCCACCTATCCGACGCACGGGGAGAAAGCCTTCGTAGACATCCGAGTGCTCGCCGGCGAACCGGATGAACGCCCCGGCCTCGATCACCCCCGAGACCTCACCCTCGTATGTGGCGTTGGGTCCACGCTCACGGACCTCGCGCTGGAGCAGATACGAGGCGCAGATCGAATCGGCATCGCGCTCGATCCGAACGGCATCACGCTCTATCTCGGAACAGTGCGGGCCGGCGTCGGCGACCTCTTCCGGAAGCGGTGCCTTCTCCCCACCCTTCTCTCCATAGACGACCGAGAGAATCCCTCGATGGCATACGAGATCCGGGAAGCGACGGATGGGTGAGGTGAAGTGCGAGTACGCGCTGCTCGCGAGACCGGCGTGACCCAGGTTCTGATCAGAGTAGTAAGCGGGTTTCAGCGAGCGAAGGATCAGCGAGGTGTAGGCGTCCAGCCCGTGCCCGCGGCGCTTCGCCTCCTTCGAGACGAGCCGGGAAGCCTGACCGACGACCTCGCCAGCCTGTTGCGGCGTCATACCCTTCGGTACCGGAGGGGTAGGCAGATCGAGAGCAGCGAGTTGATCGCAGAGCTGCTCGACCCGCGACGGGTCCGGCTCCTCGTGCACGCGGTAGAGGGTCGGGATGCGCTTGGCCTGCAGCACCTCGGCAACCTGCTCGTTGGTGAGGATCATCAGCATCTCGATCAGCGTGTGCGACTCGGTCTGCTCGGAGCCCTTGGCGGCCTCGACGTTGCCGTCGGAATCGAAGGAGAAGTCGGGCTCGGAGGTGGAGACCTCGAGTGCATCGGGCGGGCGACGCGAGAGACGCGCGGCGGCCGCGGCGCGGGCGAGCTTCATCGGCTCGGCGACTATCTCGGGCGGCTTCTCCCGA
>JAUMBO010000025.1:0-12529 GCA_032119635.1 Solirubrobacterales bacterium | reverse complement strand
TCAGGCCCGGCACGGGCCGGCCGGAAACGTTTTTCGAGGAGAGGAGTCGCATGTCCGTCGAGGAGAGGATCAAGCAGTTCCTGACCGGGGAAATCAAGCTCCAGAACATGATCAACGGCGAGTTCGTCGACCCGGTCGACGGACAGTTCGAGGACGTGATCGACCCTTCGACCGGCAAGGTGATCGCGCAGGCCCCGGTCTCGACCGGGGAGGACGTGAACCGGGCGGTCAAGGCGGCCCGTGACGCCTTCGAGGGTCCCTGGCGGAACACGACGCCGGGTGAGCGCTCGAACCTCCTGCTCCAGCTGGCGGACGCGATCCTCGAGGCCGGTGACGAGCTGACCGAGCTCGAGTCGGCCGATGCCGGGAAGCCGCGCCAGGCGTTCATCGACGAGGAACTCGAGACGACCGCCGATCACATCCGTTTCTTCGCTTCGGCGGCGCGCAACCTCGAGGGCAAGGCCGCGATGGAGTACGCGACCGGCCACACCTCGTTCATCCGGCGTGAGCCGGTCGGACCCGTTGCCCAGATAACCCCGTGGAACTACCCGCTGATGATGGCGATCTGGAAGATCGGCCCGGCGCTAGCGACCGGCAATACATTGGTCCTCAAGCCGGCCGAGTCGACTCCGGTCTCGACCCTCCATACCCTCGCGAGGCTCTGTGCCGAGATCTTCCCTCCCGGCGTGACCAACTTCATCGGCGGCCACGGCGACCCGGCAGGCTCGACGCTGGTGACCCATCCGGACATCCGGATGGTTTCGCTGACCGGCTCGGTCGGCACCGGGAAGTGGATTGCCCGTGAGGCGGCGGATTCGCTCAAGAGGGTCCATCTGGAGCTCGGCGGCAAGGCCCCGGTCATCGTCTTCGACGACACCGACGTTGCGACGGCGACCGAGCTGATCGCGGCCTACGGCCTGTTCAACGCAGGTCAGGACTGCACCGCCGCCTGCCGGATCCTCGCCGGCCCGAAGATCTACGACGACTTCGTCTCGGCCCTGGCCGACGAGGCCAAGGGCTACGTGGTCGGGGACCTGGCCGACGAGGCGACGATGCTCGGGCCGGTCAACTCCGAAAAGCAGCTCGCCCACGTGACGGGATTCCTCGAGAGGAAGCCGGGCCATGCCGAGATCGTGACCGGCGGCAGCCAGGCCGACCGGCCGGGCTTCTATGTGGAGCCGACCGTCGTCGCCAACATGCAGCAGGACGACGAGATGGTCCAGAACGAGATCTTCGGCCCGGTGATGACCGTGCAGCGCTTCACCGACGAAGAGGAGGCGATCAACTGGGCGAACGGCACCAAGTACGGCCTCGCGTCTTCGGTCTGGACCAGGGATATCGGTCGGGCGATGAGGGTGACGAACGCGCTCCGCTTCGGTGCGGTCTGGGTAAACGACCACATCATCATGGCTCCCGAGATGCCGCACGGCGGCTACCGCGAGTCCGGCTATGGCAAGGACATGTCGATGTACTCGCTCGAGGACTACACCGAGATCAAGCACGTGATGATCAATCTCGACTGATTCGAGTCGAGAGAGAGGTTTCCGAGGGGGCGCTTCCGGCGCCCCCTTTCCGTTCCCCGGGGCTCAGAGGCCCATCGTCTTGCCGATGATCTCCTTCATGATCTCGTCGGTGCCGCCCCCGATCGGCCCGAGGCGGGCGTCGCGCAGGGCACGCTCGACCTGGTACTCGCGCATGTAGCCCCAGCCTCCGAAGAGCTGGACGGTGTCGTCGGCGATGTCGACCAGCGCCCGCTGGGTGAACAGCTTGGCCATCGAGACGGCCTGGGTCACGTCCTCACCCTCGTGGAAGCGGCGCAGGGTGTCGTAGGTGAGCGTCCTCGACGCCGCGGCGGTCGTCGCCATCCCGGCAAGCCGGTGTCGGGTCGCCTGGAAGTCGGCCACCGGCCTGCCGAACGCCTGGCGCTCCTTCGTGTAGGCGATCGCCTTCTCGATCAGGTGGTCCATCGCCCCGATCGCCCCGATCGCCATCAGCAGCCGCTCCCAGGCGAAGTTGGCCATGATCAGGGCGAAGCCCTCGTTCTCTTCGCCGAGCAGGTGGCTGTCCGGCACCTCGACGTCTTCGAAGGCGATCTCCCCGGTGTCGGAGGAGTGCCAGCCGAGCTTCTCCAGCTTGCCGGTCACCTCGTATCCGGACATCTCGCTCTCCAGCACCAGGAAGGAGATCCCGCCATGCCCGCCTTCCTCCGTCGTCCGGCAGGCACAGACCAGGAAGTCGGCCCTGACCCCGTTGGTGATGAAGGTCTTCGATCCGTTGACCACCCAGCCGCCCTCGGTCTTCGTCGCCCGGGTCCGGATCGAGGCGACGTCAGAGCCGGCCCCGGGCTCGGTGATGCCGAGTGCCCCGATCTTCTCTCCACGGATCCCGGGCACGACCCAGCGCTGGCGCTGCCACTCGTCCCCGAACTCGAACACCGGCGGCATCGCGATCGAGGCGTGGGCGTTCAGGCCGGCCGCCACCCCTCCCGAAGCACCGCGCCTGGACAGCTCCTCCACCCAGACCGCGTCGTCGAGGTGGTCGCCGCCCTGCCCCCCGTACTCGACCGGGAACTTGAGCCCCAGGAAGCCGAGTTCGCCGCACCGGGCGAAGAGCTCGAGCGGGAACTCCCGGGCCTCCTCCCACTCGTCGATCCCCGGTGCGATCTCGTTCTCGACGAACCGGCCGATCGAATCACGGAGCTCGGCGTGATGCCCGGCGAAGGGAGGGGTCGCTGGCGAGGGGTCCATTCCGAAGGAGGATAGGGACGGAACCTTCGCCCGGGACCGTGAGGCCGCGGCCGGGGATAGCGAGCGGCCGGGACCGCTTCGAGTCGGAGGCCGGTTAGAAGCCGGGCCAGGACCGGGCCACGAAACTGCCTGAAGTGGAGCGCATGCTCTTGCTCCAGCCCGGACCGTCACCCGGAGTCATCGAGGTGTCGAACCGGAGGCCGGCGACCACCATGTAGACGTGGCCCGGGTTCGAGTAGACGGTGAGCCACTTGCCCTTGCCCTTCTTGCCCCAGCTCATGAGGGGGCCGGAGGGCAGCGGCGACGGCAGGGCCTTTGCGCCGAGGCCCCGCAGCGCGTAGGAAACTGCGCCGGAGCAGTCGTAGCCGCTGGAATCGATGTTCGGCCAGGTGGCGCGCCCGCCCCCCCAGTTGTAGGGAAGGTGGTCGATCTCGTTGGCCCGGGCGATGACCCGCTTGATCTTCGGCGGGGCCGAGGCCGGGGCGACCGCCTTGCCGTTGACCAGCTTGGCCTTCTTGAACACGATGCACCGGCTCTCGGAGAGGTTGAGGCCTCCGGTGGCTTCCTGTGCGCACTTGACCGTCCCCTTCTTCGATGCGTCGGCCGTCGCGACGCCGGCGGCCAGGAAGATCAGGCCGAGCGCCGTGGCTGCGAGAGCGGCAACGGTGATGGGTATACGGAAACGTGAGGGATTTGTTTCTGCGGGGGTAGAGATTGTTTTTCTCCTCTTGACTGCCTACGGGGTTAGCTGACGGGCGGGCGCTGGTGCTGAGGAGTTAGCGCCCCCGACCTTCTGGTCCGGCCGGGTTAGCCCCTGAATCCTGGTTCCCCCGATCTCCGACCCTTGGGACGGAGACTCGGCGTATGTCTGACTTACGGTTGGGAAGAATAGAGCATTGTGTGGACATTCGCTAACAAACCCCGTTTTTCCTGCTTCTTGCAGGGAGTTTTCCGTTCCCCGCCCGCTTCCCGGGGGCCTCTCGCTGTTACGGTTGCCCGGTGGAGGTGACCGGCAAGAGGGTGCTCCTGACCGGGGCCAGCGGCGGGCTCGGTGCCCGACTGGCCCACGCCCTCGCCGATGCCGGTGCCTCGGTGACAGTCTCGGGCCGGGACCGGGCGAAGCTCGAGGATCTGGCCAGAGGCCTCGGCGGCGATGGTCACCAGGTCGCGGTGGTCGATCTCGGCAAGCCCGGGGGTGCCGAGGAGCTGGTTCGGGAGGTCGGCGCGGTCGACTGCCTGGTGGCGAACGCCGGCCTGCCGGCCACCGGGAGGCTGACCGAGCTGAGCGGCGACGAGGTGGCGAAGATGCTCCGGGTCAATCTCGAGGCTCCGATCCACCTCACCCAGGCCTTCCTGCCCGGGATGATCGAGCGGGGTGAAGGCAAGGTCGTCCTGATGGGGTCGCTGTCGGGCAAGGCCGGCAGTCCCCGTTCCTCGGTCTACAACGCGACCAAGTTCGGACTTAGGGGTTTCGCCTTCGGCCTGAGGACCGACTTGGTCGGGTCCGGCGTCGGGGTGACGGTGGTCGCCCCCGGGTTCGTCCGCGAGGTCGGGATGTTCGCCGAGACCGGGCTCGAGGCTCCCCGAGTACTCGGTACGACCACTCCGGAGCGGGTGGTCGATGCCGTCCTCGAAGCGATCGCGCGGGACCGGGCCGAGATCGTGGTCGCGCCGGCGAGCGCCCGGGCGATGGCCCACATCGGGCTGGTCAGCCCCGGCCTCGCCCACCGGGTTCAGTCCGGAGAGGCCGGCCAGAGGACGGCCGACCAGGTCGCTTCCCGCCAGACCGACAAGCGGTAGCCCCGGTCGCAAGTTGTCGGCCTCCCCATCCGCGTATCTTCCGGGGGGAGCGAAAGGCCGGATGAATCCGACGGAAAGGTTGAGATGAAGGACAGTTTCGGGGCGGCATCGGAGCTCGAGGCGGGCGGCTCCCGCCACCGGATCCACAGGATCGACGCCCTCGCCGAGCGGTTCCCGGTCGCCTCGCTTCCCTATTCGCTCAAGGTCCTGCTCGAGAACGTCCTCCGCCTCGAGGACGGCGTGGCGGTGACCGCGGCCGACGCCGAGGCGATCGCCGGCTGGGACCCGGCCGCCGAGCCCTCGGACGAGATCCCCTTCCAGCCCGCCCGGGTCCTGATGCAGGACTTCACCGGGGTGCCGGCGGTTGTCGACCTCGCCGCGATGAGGGACGCGATGGGCTCGATCGGCGGCGAGCCCTCGGCGATCAACCCCCTGGTCGACGTCGACCTGGTGATCGACCACTCGGTCCAGGTCGATGCCTTCGGCAGTGGGATGGCCTTCCGGGTCAACGCCGAGCGGGAGTTCGAGCGAAACCGGGAGAGGTACGAGTTCCTCAAGTGGGGTCAGGGTGCGTTCGACAACTTCAGGGTCGTCCCTCCGGCGACCGGGATCTGCCACCAGGTCAACCTCGAGTACATCGCCCGAGTCGTCTACTCGGCCCGGCCCGGCGAGGACGGGATCGCGGCCGCCTATCCCGACACCCTGGTCGGGACCGACTCCCACACCACGATGGTCAACGGCCTCGGCGTGCTCGGCTGGGGCGTCGGTGGGATCGAGGCCGAGGCCGCGATGCTGGGTCAGCCCGTCTCGATGCTCGTTCCCCAGGTGGTCGGGTTCCGGCTCGACGGCACCCTGCCGACTGCCGCCACCGCGACCGACCTCGTCCTCACGGTCACCGAGATGCTCCGGGAGCGGGGCGTGGTCTCCAAGTTCGTCGAGTTCTTCGGCCCCGGCCTGGCCAGGCTGCCCCTCGCCGACCGTGCGACGATCGGCAACATGTCGCCAGAGTTCGGCTCCACCTGCGCGATCTTCCCGCCCGACGCCGAGACGATCCGGTACCTGGAACTGACCGGCAGGCCGACGGAGCTGCTCGAGCTGGTCGATGCCTACACCCGCGAGCAGGGCATGTACCACGAGCCCGACGCTCCGGAGCCTCGCTTCTCGGACACCCTTGAGCTCGACCTCGGATCGGTCGTGCCCTCGATCGCCGGGCCGAAGCGGCCCCAGGACAGGATTTCGCTGAGCGACGCGAAGCCGGCCTTCCTCGAGGCCCTGGCCGAGTTCGACGACGGGGCCGCCGGCGAGCTGAGCGCCTGGGACGAGGCCCTGGAGGAATCATTCCCGGCATCGGACCCGCCGGCCGAGGACCGCTCCTCCCCGGTCGGAGCTCCGGCCCACGCACCCCACGGGACCGTCGCCGCACCGGTCACCAGCGACTCCGTCGCGGTCACCCTCGCCGACGGCACCGAGTTCGATCTCGATCATGGCCGGGTGGTGATTGCCGCGATCACCTCGTGCACCAACACGTCCAACCCGTACGTCATGGTCGCCGCCGGCCTGCTGGCCCGCAACGCCCTCGCGAAGGGCCTCTCCCGGAAGCCCTGGGTGAAGACCTCGCTCGCCCCGGGCTCCACCGTGGTCACCGACTACCTCGACCAGGCCGGCCTGACCGAGTACCTCGACGGCCTCCAGTTCAACCTGGTCGGGTATGGCTGCACCACCTGCATCGGCAACTCGGGACCGCTCGATCCCGAGATCTCGGCCGCGATCGACGAGGGCGACCTCGTCGTCTGCTCCGTCCTCTCGGGAAACCGGAACTTCGAGGGCCGGATCAACCAGGACGTAAAGGCGAACTACCTCGCCTCGCCGCCGCTGGTCGTCGCCTACGCGCTGGCCGGTCGGATGGACATCGACCTCGACACCGAGCCGCTGGGGCTCGATCCTGAGGGGTCCCCGGTGATGCTGGCCGACATCTGGCCCGACTTCGACGAGGTCGACCGGGTGGTCGGCGAGTCGATCCAGAGGGAGATGTTCACCCGGAACTACTCGAACGTCTTCACCGGGACCGACGAGTGGCAGGAGGTTGCCGTACCCGAGGGCGACATCTACTCCTGGCCCGACTCGACCTACGTCCGGAAGCCGAGCTTCTTCGAGGAGATGCCACCCGACCCCCCGGGGGTCGAGCCGATCGAGGGGGCGCGGGTCCTTGCCCTGCTGGGCGACTCGATCACCACCGATCACATCTCCCCGGCCGGTGCGATCAAGCGGGATGGCCCGGCTGGCCAGTGGCTGGTCGAGAACGGAGTCGAGCCGGCCGAGTTCAACTCGTACGGATCGCGGCGCGGCAACCACGAAGTGATGGTCCGCGGCACCTTCGCCAACATTCGGCTGCGCAACCTGTTGGTCGAACGGTCGGGTGGCTACACCAGGCATTTTCCCGACGGCGAGGAGACCTCGATCTTCGAGGCTGCGATGCGCTACGCCGGGGAGGGCGTGCCGCTGGTCGTCCTCGCCGGCAAGGAATACGGCTCCGGCTCTTCACGTGACTGGGCCGCCAAGGGGACCCGGCTGCTCGGGGTCAGGGCCGTGATCGCCGAGAGCTACGAGCGGATCCACCGCTCGAACCTGATCGGGATGGGGGTCGTGCCACTCGAGTTCCCGGCGGGCGAGAGTGCCGCCTCACTCGGCCTGACCGGTGAGGAGGTCTTCACCGTCGGCGACCTCGAGGGCGGTGAGGCCAAGTCGGTCGAGGTGACCGCGACTCGCGACGGCGCCGACCCGGTCGTCTTCGAGGCCAAAGTCAGGCTCGACACCCCGAACGAGGTCCGCTACCTCCGAAACGGCGGCATCCTCCAGACGGTCCTCAGGGATCTGAGAGAAGACGGCTGAGTTCCTGCGACCGGGGTGGTGCCGATCCCCGAACGTCCTTGGTACCGGAAGAGCCCGGGAGTCAGGGGTTGAGAGGAAGCCGGTCCGCGAACCAGTCGCTCAGGGTCGCCGAGTAGGTCGACGTCAGGTGGTAGGTGTCGAGGTAGACCGCCATGTCGCCGATCACCGCCGGACAGCGACTGGAAGAGCAGAACATCGATTGGGGGTCGAGTACCCGGGTGCCGGTCGCGCGGGCTGCCTTCTGCTCGAACGCTCGCGGTCCCCTGGGCCTCGGGGGGAAGGCGCACCTCTTGAGCTGATCGGGGTTCCGCGCGACGCACTCGGACGGACGGAAGGGGGCGAGCGACTGGTCCCTGACCACGATGACCCGGGCCCCCGCATTCCGGAGTCGTTTGATCGTCTTCTTCATCCCCTCGACCAGATGGGGCTGGCTGCGGGGGCGATCGAGGGTCTGGCCTCCCACTCTCACGGTGTAGGAGCGCTTGGTCGCCGTGCTCAGGATCACCAGGTCCGGTTTCTCGCTGCGCACGATTCGGCGGAGCATGTTGTCCCTCCAGGTATCGCAGTGCCGGTCGGTGCTCTTGACCGATGCCACGAAACAGTCCACCCGGATCAGGTTGACCAGTCTCCAGCCGCGCTCGTCGGCCACCGCCTCGAGCGGAGGGAAGTACAGCATCGCTCGCGAATCACCCATGAGTACCACGTTCGTCTCGGAGTCCTGGTCGCCGTAGGCGCAGGTCGGGAGCTCGACCTTGGTCCTCCAGGCCACGCAGCCGTCGTCCCAGGTCTTCGGCTTGTCACTGCCCGCTTCGAGCGGGTCCGGGGCAATGCGCTCGACGGTGGGCTGAAAGGGAATGCTTCCCGGGCTGAGAATGCTTCTGGCCCCGAGCACCTGATCCGGCGAAACGACCTGGTAGGCAGCACTCGCCCCGGAAGGCCCGGCGAGCAGACCCAGGATCGAGAGGGCAAGGACCAGAGCTCCGGCCCTGATCCGCGCTCGGAAGGCACTCATGGCCGCGATTTGGCAACCGGATTTCGTGGAAGTTCCCCTGCCATCCATTCACTCATCGTAGCGGCATAGGTTGCCGTGACGTGGTAGTTGTCCTGGTTCACGAGCACGTCGCCCACGACCGGGGGGCAGCTATTCCGGGAGCAGATCAACGGCAACGGGTCGATCGTGCGGGTCCCCGTGAGGCGCGCCGCCTCGAGGTCGAAAGCGGTCGCGGAGCGACTTCTGGGCTTGTAGACGCATCGTGCGAGCCTGTCCAGGTTGGCCGAGACGCAGTCCGGAGGCCTGAATGGCGCAAACACCTGATCCCGGATCAACACGACCTGGGCGCCGGTTTCTTCCTTCAGGCGCTCGATCGTCCTGGCCATTCCCTCGACCAGATAAGGCTGGCTCTGCATGCGCGAAAGCCTCTTGCCTCCGATTTCGACCGTGTACATCGCCTTCGTCGCGGTGCCGAGGATGATCAGGTCGGGCTTCTCGGTGGGAATCCGCTTCATCATGTTCTCCCGCCACTCGTCGCACTTCTCTTCGTAGGTGACGGTGGCGACGACGCAGTTGCCTCTCGTCAGGCCGACGAGCTTCCAGTCACGGCGTTCGGCGACCGGTTCGATCGCCGGAAACCAAGACATCGGTTTCGAGTCGCCGAACAGGACGACCGAGGTCTCCGAATCCCGATCACCGAAAGTACATTCGGGAAGCTCGACTTCTTCGTCCCAGGCCATGCAGCCCTCGTAGAACAGCTTCCCCCGGTCCTGCACTCCGTACAGGGGATCCGGCGTGATCCGTTCCGCGGTGGGTACGAAAGGCACCTTCCCGGGGGTGTCGATGACTCTTGCCCCCTGCGCCTCTTCGATCGAAATGACTTCCACCGGGGTCTTCTGGTTCGCCAGGGCGATCCCGCCGGTTGCAGCCGTCACCGAGGCGAGGGCCCCGATCGCCAGGGACCGCACCGGGAGTCGCCTGAGCGCCGGGGAGAACCTGATCGGGTTCTCGACCAGGGTGTGGCTGATCGCGCTGGGAATCAGTGAGCCGATGCCGATCGCGATCGTCGGGATGAGGCCGAGGTCCGGCCAGATCACGAGCGCAAAGATCAGCAACGGCCAGTGCCACAGGTACCAGGCGTAGGAGACGTTCCCCAGGTACTGGACCGGTCGCAGGCAGAGGAGCCTGGCCGGCAAGCTCCGGGACCGGGCGGTGCCTCCAAGCAGGATGGCCATGGTCCCGAATACGGGGACCATCGCCTGCCAACCGGGGAAGGGGCCGCCTTCATCGAACACCAGCGCGCAGCCGATTACGGCGATCAATCCGCCGCCGACGAGCAGGCTGGAGAGCCATCCGGGCATCCCCAGGGACCGGGGAAGGGCAAGTGCGAGGATCGCCCCGAAGGCGAGCTCCCAGATCCTGGTCAGCGAGGAGAAGTAGGCCATCTCCGGGTTGCTTTCCGTGATCACGACGCTGTAGGCCAGCGAGGCGAGGGCAATCGGAACGAGGACCATCAGGGAGGTCTTCCTGATGCCATGGCCGAACTTGAGCGCGAGCCCGGTCGCACCCAGCATCAGCAGGGGCCAGGTGAGGTAGAACTGCTCCTCGACCGAGAGCGACCAGAAGTGCTGGACCGGGCTGACGACGGTGGAACCTGCGGTGAAGTAGTCGACCTCCTGGAAGGCGAAGATCCAGTTGACGAAGTAGAGGGCTGCGCCGACGATCTGGGTGCCGATCGTGACCTGATCGTTCGGCGAGTAGAGGATCACGGTCCCGACCGCAGTCAGGACGAGGACGATCGCGGCGAGTGGGAGAAGTCTCCGGGCCCGACGGGCGTAGAAATTCCTCAGCGAGATACCTCCCGTTTTCTCTGCTTCTCGAGCCAGCAGTCCCGTGATTAGGAAGCCCGAGACGACGAAGAAGACGTCGATCCCGATGAATCCGCCGGCGAGACCCGGAACTCCGGCATGGGCAAAGACCACGAGAACGATCGCCAGCGCCCGTATGCCCTGAATGTCGAGCCTCAGGCCCCGGGCGGTTTCGGTCCCTGAGGGTTCTGAATCATCTATCTGTCGCAAGTCGTCGCCGTGGTCCTCATCTGGATCGACTGGCTCCCTGCCGGGGCCCTTCTTCGTAATCGAGCCTTCCCCTCAAGACCCGGCGGATAAGACTAGAGGAGACGGCACTCGACGCAGACAAAAGATCGCCCGGAGCCGGGAGCGAGGAATCGGCGAACTCAGCCGGTAGGAGGCTGGGGCGTCCGACTCTTCGACGGGATGATCCGAACCGTGCCCGAGTCGGTCAGCTCGGTCGCGTTGCCGCCCGAGAGTTCGGCCCGGACGGGCACCGTGACCGATTTCCTCGAGGTGGCCCGCACGGTCGTCCAGTAGGTCTTCGACGCACCCGGTTCGAGGATCGCGATCGTCCAGCAGATCCTGCTGCGCGAGCGGGAGGCGAGATTCCCGGTCCGGGTCCGGACCACGATCAGCTGGCGCGGCAGGCTCTGGCAGACCCGGGCGTTGGTGATCGCCCTCGAAGACCGGTTCCGGACCACGATTTCGAGGCGGTCGTTCCTTCCGGAGCGGACTTTCGGCTTCTTCACCTTCTGAACCAGGTCGGCCACGACCTTGCCGGTCCCGACCCGGGTCACCCAGCGATCGACGGCACTCTCCGGTACCGGGTCGGGCTGTGGGGCGCTCACCGTGACCGTGTTCAGGAGGTCGGTTCCCGCCCGACTGGCGCGGGCGCGTGCGGTCAGGGTCAGGCTCCTGGTCTCCCCGACCGCAACCGTGGCGAGGTCACAGGTCAGGGTCCGACCGGCGAGCGAGCACTCGTCCGGCCAGTCGAGCAGGTCGAGCCCGCTCGGCAGCTCGTCGACCAGGGTCACCGGCTCGGCATCGAGCGGTCCGGCGTTGCTGACGACTAGCGAGTAGGAGAAGGTCTGGCCTGGCTGGACGGTATCCCGGGACGCGACCTTTCCGACCGAGAGGTTGGCGAACGGCAGCGGGGTGACCGTGACGGAAGACGAGTTGTCGCCGGGGTCCGGGTCGCCGGCCGCGGATGAAACGGAAGCCGTGTTGATCACCGCAACCCCGGCGCTCGCCCCTGCAAGGTCACCGGTCAGCTCGATCGTGGCCGAGTCTCCGGAGGGGAGCGGAGCGGACAGCTGACAGGCGAGCGTTCCGCCGGCCGCCGGCAGTCCGGAGCAGGTGAAGCCTGGCGCGTTGATCGAGGTGGGGGTGAAGAGCGCCGGTATCTGGTCGATTACGACGAGATCGGTCGCCGGTGAGGGACCGTCGTTGCTGGCGATCAGGATGTAGGAGAAGGATTCCCCGGCGAGCGGGTCGGGACCTGCCACCTTTTCGATCGAGAGGTCGGCAGTGGCGGCTGCGTCGAAGATCGCCACCGCCTCGTTGTTGTTCGGGCGGGTGTCCGGCTGGTCACCGGTCACCGAAGCCGTGTTGTCGATGTCGGCCGTGTCGTCGGCGTTCACGATCGCCGAGACCGTCACCTCGACGGACTGGCCGGGGGCGAGTGAGCCGATGGCACATTCGACCTCGGGGGTCACGGTCACTTCACAGGTGCCCTGCCCGCTCGATACGAGGACGTCCGTGTTGGCCTCTGCCGGGAGGCTGTCGGTCAAGTTGACGCCCGTGGCTGTCGACGGTCCGTTGTTCCTGACCACGATCGTCCAGGTCACCCGGGCACCGGTCGCAACGGTCGCCTGGTCGACCCGCTTCGTGACCGCCAGGTCACTGGTCGCGGGCGGAGCGGGCAGGTAGTCGATGGCGACGTTGTTGACCGGGTTGGGATCTCCTCCCCCGGCCACCTGGGCCGTGTTCTCGAAGACGGTCGGGGGAGCAGGGGGGGAGTCGAGGGTCGCCTCGACCACGATCGGTGGGTATGCGGCCCCGGCGCCCAGCGAGTCCGAGCGAGTGCAGGAGAGGTTCAGGCCGACGGTTGCCGAGCAGTCCCAGCCGCTCGAAGAGGTGATCGATATCGAACCGAAGGCCGGTGTCGGGAAGGAGTCGGTGACGGTCACCGCGCCGCCGGAGGGAGCCGAGCCGCCGTTTTCCACCCCGAGGGTGAAGACGACGGGCCC
>JAUMBO010000024.1:0-8617 GCA_032119635.1 Solirubrobacterales bacterium | reverse complement strand
CACACGTGCTCGAGGCGGTGGCCATCCTGCGTGCGACTGCAGCCGACAAGAAGGCCTACGCCGGCCCACCGCAGGCCTGACGCGGTCGCGCCGCCGTCTCGACGCTGCCCCGCGCCGCCTGTCCCACGGCTAGATAGGGTTGTCTAGACGCGAGGAGGGGATGTGCCGATGACCGGTGAACGAACGCGGAGCAGCAGGGCCGACGCGACGCGAGAGCGGTTGCTGGTGGCGACGGAGCAGTTGCTCGCCGAGCGCGGCTCGCACGGTGCAGGCTTGAACGAGGTGTGTGCACGCAGTGGTGTCGCCTACGGCTCGCTGTACCACCACTTCCCGAACGGCAAGAGCGACCTCGTCGCCACCTGTGTCCGCCGATCCGGCGCGGCCATCGGCGAACTGCTCGAAGTCGTGCTGGAACAGATGACGCTGGCCGAGGCGGTCGCCGCCATGTTCGCCAACGGCAGCGCAACGCTCGAACGATCGGCCTTCGGGCGGGGATGCCCGGTGGGTACTCCGGCCGCGACGAGCGACGACGACGCGCTGCGCACCGCGGCAGCGGAGGTGTTCGCCCGCTGGCGGCAGGCGATCGCGAAGAGCGCACGTCGCGAGGGGCGCAGCGCCCGCGAGGCCACCGACGCGTTCACCGGCGCGTGGCGGGAGGATGCGCCGCGCTTCGGGATCATCAACTTCGCGAACCCCGACATGGTCGGCCACACGGGCGTCGTAGAGGCTGCCGTCGAGGCGGTCGAGTCGGTCGACGCGGCGCTTGGTCGGGTCGTCGAGGTCGTCCTCTCCTCCGGCGGGGCATGCCTGGTCACCGCCGACCACGGGAATGCCGAGCAGATGGTCGAGCCCGATGGGAGCCCGAACACGGCCCACACCCTCAACCCGGTCCCGCTCGTCCTGACCGTCGAAGGGGTGCGGCTCGAGGACGGTGGGATCCTGGCCGACGTTGCCCCGACCGTGCTCGAGGCGCTGGGGATTGCGCAGCCTCCCGAGATGACGGGTCGCTCGCTGGTCGCGGCCGGCTGAGCGGGGATAACCTCCGCCGATGCGCCATGATCCGGCGAGGCTCTCCTTCGAGTCGGGCAGCTCCGACGGCGCCGCCCGCACCGGCGTCATCCAGACCGGCCACGGTCCGGTCGAGACCCCGGCCTTCGTGCCGCTGGCGACCAGCGGCACCGTTCGGGGCCTCTCCTCGGCGGAGGTCGGTGGGCTGGGTTACGAGATGGTGCTCGGGAACACCTATCACCTGCTGGTCTCGCCCGGACCGGACCGGATACGGGAGGCCGGCGGCCTCCACTCCTTCATGGGCTGGGACGGCGCGATCATCACCGACTCAGGCGGGTTCCAGGTCTTCTCGCTGGCCCATGGGGGCGTTGCCGACGAGATCAAGGGAACCGGGAGGCGGTCGGGGGGACCGGCCGAGACTGTCTCGATCGAGGAAGAGGGGGTCACCTTCCGCTCCTACCGCGACGGCTCCCTGCTGACCCTCTCCCCGGAGAGCTCGATGGAGGTCCAGGCCGTCCTCGGCTCGGACATCGCCCTCGCCTTCGACGAATGTACCCCTGCCTCGGCCGACCGGGATTACACGGCCGCATCGACCGAGCGGACCCACCGGTGGCTCGACCGCTGCCTGGCCTGGCACGAGGCGAACGGGCCGAAGGGCCAGGCGGTCTACGGGATCGTCCAGGGCGGGGTCCACGAGGATCTGCGTGCCGAGTCGGTCGAGTACGTGACCGGGTCGGCGGTCGACGGGGTCGCGATCGGCGGCACCCTCGGCAGGGACAAGGAGGAGATGAACGGGGTGCTCGAGGTGACGATGCCGCTGCTCCCGCCCGGAGCGCCTCGTCACCTGCTCGGCATCGGCGAGATCGACGACCTCGTGCGGGGCATCGGTCTCGGTGTCGACACCTTCGACTGCGCGGTCCCGACCCGGCTCGCCCGTCACGGGATGGCGCTCGCTCCGGAGCCCGGGGCCCGCTACCGGATCGACCTCAGGAAGAGCCGGATGACCGGCGACCGGAGGCCCCTGGTCGAGGGTTGCGAATGCCCGGCCTGCGTACCCCACACCCGTGACTACCTGAGCTACCTCTCTCGGGCAGAGGAGCTGACCGCCGTCCGGCTGCTCGTCCTCCACAACCTCCACTACGTCGGCTCCCTGATGGCGGCCGCAAGGCGGGCGATTGCCGGGAGTCGCTACGCGAGCTTTGCCGCGGCGATGATCGACGGGGCCGTTCCCTGGGAGGCGTGACGGCGCCCGCTCAGCGGGTGTTCTGGCGCAGGTAGTCCCGCAGCTCGCCCGAGAGGCCATCGACCGACTGGCTCGCCCAGTCCCTCACCTTCACCGTCGCCTCGCGATCGGTCAGGGTGATCACCCCTCCGGCGACCACGGCGGCGATCACGATCACCGCCAGCAGGCCGCCGAGGAACCTTGCGAACCGGGCCGGGGCGGAGCGCCTCCTGCCTGCCCGGCTCGGGAGATCCCGGCGCGGGATGGCCGGCACCGGGGGTGGAAGGTCGGGGATCCCGCCTTCGACCGCTCGTGAGGTCCGCTCCAGGGGCCTGGTCGCTGTCTCGGCCCTCGAGAGCACGCTCGTCTCGGCGACTCCCGCCCCGGCCGCCAGCGGGACCGTCTGCTCCTCACCCCGCAGGCCGCGCTGAAGGCCATCCGACATCTCGGCGGCGGTGCCGTACCGGATCGCCGGGTCGTGCTCGAGCGCCCGCATCACGGCTGCGCTGACAGCCTCCGGAATTTCGCCGTCGTAGGTCGAAGGCGAGAGCGGCTTCTCGTTCTGCTGGCGGACGGCGAGCTCTGCCAGCGAGGAGCCCTCGTACGGCAGGCGGCCGGCCAGGAACTGGTAGAGCACCACGCCGAGCGCGTAGACATCGGTCGCCGGAGTCGCCTCCTCGCCCCGGACCTGTTCGGGGGCGAGATAGGCGGCCGTCCCGACCACCGAGCCGACCTGGGTGATCCGGGTCTGCTCCATCGCGCGGGCGATCCCGAAGTCAGTCAACTTGCAGGTCGTGTCACCCGTCTCCACCGGGTGGCCGGTGATCATCAGGTTCCCGGGCTTGACGTCGCGATGGATGATCCCGTGGCGGTGGGCGTACTCGAGTCCGGCGCAGGCCTGAATGCCGATCTCGACCGTGGTCGACGGCCCGATCACCGAGCCGCCCTTCAGCAGCTGGGCGCCCGATCGCCCATCGACGCACTCCATGACGATGAAGTAGCGCCCCTCGTCCTCCCCGGTGTCGTAGACCTGAACGATGTTGGGGTGGACCAGTCGGGCGACGGCCAGTGCCTCGCGCCGGAACCGGGCCACGAACCGCTCGTCATCCGAGAGGTGCTCGGCCAGCACCTTGACCGCGACCGTCCTTTCGAGCACCCGGTCGTTCGCCCGGTAGACGTTCGACATCCCGCCGCTGCCGAGCTTCTCCCCGAGCTCGTACCGGCCACCGATCAGTCCGGGGTCAGCCACTCCGGCCTCCCGGGGACGGGCTCACTCCTCCGGGGGTGACCCCGCCGGAATCGGGAGGCGTGGGCTCCGGGGGCGGCTGCGGGGTGGGATCGGGCCGGGGACGGTCACCGCCGCCCCCCTGCTGGTCTCCCTGGTCCTCCTGTGGTGCCGTTCCACCCGTGTCCGTCTCGGCCTGCTCTTCCTCGACGATCACTTCCTCGACCGTCTCGGCCGCACACTCGTCCTGAATCACGACCTGGAGCTGCGTCAGGCCGTCGAGCAGGGTGGTGCGGAGCCGGTTATCGATCTCGCCGCGCAGGCCTTCGACCTCTACCCGGGCCGATTCGGCCCTGTCGAGCGCCGCAAAGCAGTCGTCGGCAGCGACCAGCTCCTCTATCCGGTCGAGTTCGGCCTCCAGTCCTGCCGCCGTTTCCGAGCTCAGCAAGTTGCTCCGGTCGGTCCCGCACCCTGCCAGGGACACGAGAAGGGCGGCTAGGAAGGCAGCCGCAAGATAACGTGCCGCGCGCTTTCCCACCGGAAGCGAGTCTAGAGAACCGCCCACACGGTCTCCCCGGCTGCGGTCGGGGCGAGTCACGTTCCCCTTCCGAGCCGGTCCGCCAGGTTGGGCGGCAGGCCTGCCTCGGTGATCGCCCGGGCCGCCGCTTCGATGTCGTAGGGAGTCCGGTGGAAGACGACCTCGAAGCTCGATGTGTCGAGCTCGATCCAGGCCGCCCGCGGATCCCTGTCTCTCGGCTGCCCGACGCTGCCCGGGTTGATCAGCCAGCTGCCGATCGAGGCATCCAGCTCGGTGCCGTCGGGCGCTCCGTCGGCCGAGATACGGGACAGCTCGTCGCGGCGGGTGAACCAGAGTGCGATGTGGGAGTGACCGATCAGTCCGACCCGGCTCTCGGAGGCATCCATACAGTCCCCCGCGGTCCCGGGGTCGAGCACGTACTCCCAGATCGGATCGCGGGGCGAGGCGTGGAACAGCCCGAGGCCCTCCCTCACGGAAGAGGGTCCGGGAAGTCCGCCCAGGACCTCCTTCGCTCCATCACTCAGCTGACGACGGGTCCAGAGCGCGGCCTCGGCCGCGTCGAGGCTGAAGGTCGAGACGTCGAGCTCGCCGAGCGCGGCCAGGTCGTGATTTCCGACCAGCATCAAGTCGCACCGCTCGGCGAGCAGCTCGACCACCTCGTTCGGGCGGGCACCGTAGCCGACCGCGTCGCCCAGGAACCAGGTCTGCTCCACCCCGACTTCACCGATTCCTTCGAACACGGCTTCGAGTGCCGGCAGGTTGGCGTGGGTATCTGAGAGGACGGCGACTTTCACGGTGGCGGTGGTGGGAAAACGGGCGCGCGCCCGTGTCTTCCGGGCCGTCCAGAGGCCCGGAGGCGCTCTCTATCGTAGAGAGCGATGTCTTCCACTCCGGAGGGAGCGAAACGGTGAACGCCCGCTATCCCGAGGCCAGGACGGTCGCGGTGGCCTGGGCGTTCGCGGTGGCCTGGGCCTTCGCCGTCGCCTGGCTGCTGGGACGTGGCGTGGCGCCGCCGACGGCTCCACCCGTCCCGGTGGGCGAGGTCCTGCCCGAAGATCTGCTCGCCGAGGCACGCGAGTTCCGGGGGTCGCTACGGCTGGTCGGACTGTTCAGTCAGGCAGCCGCCATCATCGCCCTCGTCGCGCTGGCGCTCTACCGGGGCTTCCCCCCGGCGGGACTCCTGGGCCGTGTCGAGGCTCGACCGGTCCTCGCCGGGGCGGCGCTCGGGGCCGTCCTTGCCCTCGTCCTCTACCTGGTCCGACTGCCGTTCGCCCTCGCCGGGTGGAGGCTCGGCGTCGAGTACGGGCTCCTGACCCTGGGCACCGGCACCTGGCTGGCCGACGGCCTCAAGGGACTCCTGATCTCGGCCGTCCTGTTCGGGCTGGGAGGTGGCCTCGTAACCTGGGCCTGGGCCAGGTTCGGCCGACGGTTCTGGCTGGTCGGCTCGGCCGGGCTGGCGGCCTTCGCGATCGTCTGGGTCTGGGCCTGGCCGGTCGTCGTAACTCCGCTCTTCAACCGGGTCGAGCCACTTCCGGCCGGTCCGGCCAGGGCCGACCTCGAGCGGATCGCGGAGCGGGCCGGGGTCGAGGTCGAAGGGGTCTTCACCGAGGACGCGAGTCGCCGGACCCGGGCCGTCAACGCTTACGTCAATGGCCTGGGGCCCTCCCGCCGGGTCGTCATTCAGGACACCGCCCTGGAACGGCTAGGGCCCGGCGAGACCGCGGCGATCGTCGCCCACGAGCTGGCCCACGTCGAGTACCGGGATCCCGAGCGGGGCCTGGTGTTCGCGCTTCTGGTCATCCCACCGGCGATGCTCGCCGTCCAGCTGCTGGCCCTGGCCCTGCTTCGGCGTCGCGGCGAAGCGGCCTCGACGCCGGTCGTCGTCCTGCCACTCGCCCTCGGGGTTGCACTCGCTTCCTTCGCCCTGTCCGTTCCAGGCACCTCGCTCTCCCGGGGGATCGAGGCCAGGGCCGACCAGCGGGCACTCGAGCTGACCCGCGATCCTGCCTCTGTGATCTCGCTCCAGAGGACGATCGCCCGGACCAACCTCCAGGACCCTTCACCGCCCGGGGTCTGGACTTCCCTGTTCGGCACCCATCCACCGGCGGTCGAGCGGCTCGGCCGGGCAAGGGCCTTCGAAGGCGGGGGAGGGGGGAGGCAGTGAAGGTGACGGTGCTCGCGGTCGGCCGTGTCAAGGCGCCTTTCAGGGATGCTCAGGCCCACTACCTGAAGATGCTCGGCTCGAAGCAGCGGGTCGAGGTGGTCGAGGTGAAGGACGGCGAAGGGCTGACCCGCCGGGTCGGAGAGAGGGAGAGGGTCGTCTGCCTCGATGGCCGGGGCAGGATGATGGACTCGATCGAGTGGTCGGGCTGGCTCGACGAGCGGAAGCTCGAAGCACGGGACGTCGTGATCGCGATCGGGGGGGCGGAAGGCCTGCCGGACGAGATGCTCGACCGGGCCGACGAGGTGATCTCCCTTGGGCCACAGACGATTGCCCACCAGCTCGCCCGGATCGTCCTGCTCGAACAGCTCTTCAGGGCGACCAGGATCCTCGCCGGCGAGCCCTACCACCTCTGAGTCGTCGGTCGTTCTCGTAGGATCCGGCCGATGAGCAACGACGATCCCGCCTCCCTGCTGCGGCAGGAGGTCGACGCCGTGGCCACCGGGATCTCCGGCCCGCTGCCCAGTCGACCGTCGCTCGACCCCTCGGACCGGCCCGAGCACGGGGACTTCGCGACCAACGCCGCGATGCTGGTGGCAGCAGCGGGTGGAGGGCAGCCGCGGGAGATCGCCGAACGGCTCTCGGGGATGCTGGGCGAGCGGCTCGGGGACTCGCTGGAAAGGGTCGAGGTAGCCGGTCCCGGCTTCGTCAACCTCTTCATGTCCGATCGTTGGTACCGGGAGGCGATCGCGGCCCTGTTCGAGGCCGGTGGACCCCGGATCGGACCAGCCGACGAGACCCGCGACACGATGGTCGAGTTCGTCTCGGCCAACCCGACCGGCCCCCTGACCGCCGCCTCGGGCCGACACGCGGCCTACGGCGACTCCATCGTCCGGATGCTCAGGGCCACGGGACATCCGGTCAAGGCCGAGTACTACGTCAACGACGGCGGCAGCCAGGTGGAAAAGTTCGCCGAGTCGATCGTCGCCCGGATGGAGGGCAGGGAGCCGCCCGAGGACGGCTACCACGGTGCCTACGTCGGCGAGCTGGCCGAGCGGGCGAAGCGGGAAGGCGTTGTGGCCGACCAGGTCGGACCGGTGGCGATCGGCTGGATGCTCGACTCGATCCGGGCCACCCTCGAGCGGTTCCGGGTCGAGATGGACGACTTCTTCTCGGAGCGCTCGCTCTACGAGGACGGCCTGGTGGAGGAGGGCCTTGGCCGTCTCGAGGCCGCCGGTCACACCTACGAGTCCGACGGGGCGAACTGGCTCAGGACGACCGACTTCGGTGACGACAAGGACCGGGTGCTGGTCCGGTCGAACGGGGAGCCGACCTACTTCGGGGCCGACGTCGCCTACCACGCCGACAAGATCGCCCGGGGGCACACCCTGCTGCTCGACGTCCTGGGCGCCGACCACCATGGCTACGTGGCCAGGATGGCGGCCGCGGTCGAGTCCCTCGGCGGGAGCGAGGCCGCCTTCGAGGCGATGATCCTCCAGTTGATCCATCTGGTCGAAGGCGGCGAGAAGACGAAGATGTCGAAGCGGGCCGGCGACATCGTCACGCTCGACGACCTGATCGACGACGTGGGAGTCGATGCGGCCCGATTCTTCCTCCTCCAGCGAAGTCACGACCGGGCGATCGACCTCGACCTCGACCTCGCCCGATCGCAGACCTCCGACAACCCCGTCTACTACGTCCAGTACGCCCACGCCCGGATCCGGAGCATCGTCCGCAAGGCCGGGGAGTCAGGCATCACCGCGGCCGGGACCGTTCCCGCGGCAGCGGTCGACCCGTCCGAGAAGGCACTGCTCGCCGAGGTCCTCGCCTTTCCGGCAGAGGTGCACGAGGCGGCTGCGAAGCGTGCTCCCCACCGGATCTGTGCGTACTCGACCCGCCTCGCGGCGGCCTTCCATGCCTTCTATCGGGACTGCAAGGTGGTCGGGGCGGGCGACCCGGAACTCGAGCGCTCACGCCTCGCCCTCTGCGAGGTAACCGGGGCGACGATCGGTCGCTCGCTCGACCTGCTCGGGATCTCGGCCCCCGAGAGCATGTAAGCAGGGCCCCGGGCCGTCAAGGCCCGAACCGTTCCAGGTCGCGATCGAGTCGCTCGGCATCGGTGCCGCTCGGTCGCTCCGTGGCCGGCAGCTCCCGACCTCCCTTCCTTCGCCAGGAGACGGCGGCGAGGAGCACCAGCAGTGCCCCACCGATCAGGCCAACCAGGGGGACCAGGTAGACGAAGAAGTCGGTCTCCTCGTCCTCGGGCAGGGCCAGGACCTGCGGTCCGTACTCGACCACCAGGGCATCCTTGATCTGCTGCTCGTCCCTGCCCTGTGCGATCAGCTCCCTGATGAAGGCCCGTTGTCGCTCGGCCGCCGGGGCCCGGGAGAGGCCGAGCAGGGTTCCGCAGACCGGGCACATCACCTCGTCCTCGAGCTGGGGCAGGGTGGCTTCCGGTTCGAC
>JAUMBO010000023.1:0-6648 GCA_032119635.1 Solirubrobacterales bacterium | reverse complement strand
ACCCATGAGCGAAGAGAGCCTCACCCGCCTGAGGGAGCTGATCGACACCGAGACCGACGGCCCCGTCCTTTCCGTCTTCAGCCGGACCGACCCTCGCGACCCGGCCAACTCGAGCGAGACCCCGGGCTGGAAGATCGCCCTGAAGAACGGCCTCAAGGAGGCCGAGGCCCAGGCCGAGGCAAATGGCGCCCGCGCCGAGGCGGTCCGAAAGCTCGGCAAGGCGGCCGAGCAGAAGATTGACGGGGCGAGCGCCCAGGAACGGGGCCGGAGCGTCGCCCTCTTCCTCTCCGAGGACGGCTCCCTCGACTACTTCCACACCTTCCAGATCCCGGTTCGTGCCGACATGGTCGCGCTCGACGCAGGTGCCGTCGTCTGGCCGATGGTCGACGTGATCGACCGGGGCGCCCAGACCGGGCTGGTGCTGATGAGCCACGACCGGATCCGGTTGCTCGACTGGGCCGACGGCCACGCCGACGACCTCGAATACTCGGTCTTCGACCTCGAACTGGGCGACTGGCGCGACTATCGCGGCCCGGCGCCGGCCAATCCGGCCCGGGCCCAGCAGAGCGCCAACCAGTCCGATGCCTACTCCGACCGGGTCGAGGAGTGGCGGTCCAGGTTCTCCAAGGCGGCGGCGAAGAACATCGCCGAGTCGAGCAGGGAACTCGGGATGAAAAGGCTGGTAATCGCTGCCGACGGCGACCTCGGCCGGGACTTCGTCGAGGCCCTCCCGGCCGGTACCCGGGAGATCGTGGTCGCGACCGTGCCGACCAACCTGATCGACATGTCGGCCGCCGAGGCGACCGACCATCTCGACCCCCACCTCCGCGAGGCCTGGAAGGAGAAGGTCAACCGGGTCGCCGATCAGGCGATCGAGCGCTCGAAGGCCGGCGGAAAGGGAGCGGTCGGGCCGGACGAGGTTCTGCTCGCCCTCAACGAAGGCCGGGTGGAACACCTGCTGCTCGACCCCTACCTCGAGGTCGACGGCGAGGATCTCTCCGAGGGCGGCCGTCAGACCCTCTCGGATTCGGGGGAGGCCTCCTTCCGCGAGGCCGCGGTCGAGATGGCGATCCGCACCGATGCCCAGGTCAGCTCGGCCTCGGTCGACGAGGTGCCGGCCCTCTCGGACGTCGGCGGAATCGTCGCCCTGCTCAGGTACTGAGCCACCCCGCCAGGCGACCGAATACCCCGACCTGGATTCGAACCAGGGGCCTTCTCCTTAGGAGGGAGACGCTCTATCCAGCTGAGCTATCGGGGCGGGTGCCGGACGGGACCGCCAGCAGGACTCAGGATACCCCGGCTTCCGTTGTGGCAAGACAAGCCGGGGGCCGGGACAGTAGGTTTCCGGTCGTGTTCCGTTCCTGCGCGGCAATCGCATCTGCCCTCTTGGTCCTCGCCGGCGGGGTCTTCGTGGCCGGTTGCGGCTCCTCCTCCGGCGAGCCGCCGACCGACGGCCAGACGGCCAAGCAGCAGGCAACCGCCCTTCTGACCAACTTCTGGACCGCAGTCCAGGATGCCGACACCGACACGCTCGAGGAGTCGCTCTCCCCGAGCTGGCAGCTGGCGCGGGCCGATGGCACCTACCTCAGCCGCAAGGACTACATCAACGAGGTCGGCAGCGGGGAGATCGACATCGTCAACTTCGACTTCAACAAGGTCGTGGCGACCCGCTCCGGACCGTCTCTGGTCGTCCGCTACATCACCACCGCCGACTACACGCTGGAGGGCAAGAAGTACAAGGGCACCCCGGCGCCTTACCTGGCCACTTTCGTCTGGCAGGACGAGCGGTGGCAGATGGCCTCCCAGGCCAACTTCAACGTCCCGGTGGACTGAGACCGAGCTTCTGCCCTAACGGACGCGAACCACCTTCTTCATCGTCTTATTTCCGGCGTTCTTCGAGGTGAGCGTGAACGTGACCCTTGCCTTCCCTCGCTTCGTGAATTTGAGGGGCACCTTCACGGACTTCGAGCTGCGGCCGGGTAGGCTCCCGACCTTTCGGGTAGCCCTTGCCCCAATGCCCTTGGCCCGGACCACGACGCTTCTGGCGCTGCCGTATCCGACGTTCCTGATCCTCACGCGGAAAGTCGAAGGCTTGCTGCGCTTCGCCTTGCCCGGTCCCGTCACAGCCAGCTTTCCGAGCCGGGGGTCGGCGAGGCGGGTTGCCTGCCTGACCAGGCCGTCGACGCTGGACCAGACGGCCACGATCGTTCCCTCGGGGCCGGAAGCGAGCCTCGCTATTCCGGCGTCGACGTCGGCAGGAGATAGGTTGATCGGCGCGGAAAAGTCGGAGTCGACTGGGCGGCGGGTTGCCGCCTTGATTCCGTTGCCGACCTGATTGGGGGAGCGCCAGGTTACGACGGTGGTCCCGTCGGCTCCGGTCGTGATCTGGGGTGCCGAACCCGAGATTTCCGGGACGGCTATGTCTCGCAGGTCGAAGGACCCGGCCCCGGACCTCCGGGTGGCGCTCTGGACGAGCCAGTCGGCTCCCACCAGCTCCGCCCAGACGACCGTGACGTCGCCGTTCGGGCCGATCGCCAGATCCGGCTCGGAAGCGGACCCCGGAGTCGCGATATCGACCGGCTCCCCGAACGAGTTCGCCCCGGGCGCCCGGGTGGCTGCCTGGAGGTCACCCTGGCTCGCTTCGAGGACTTGCCACACGACGGTCGTCCTCCCGTCCCGAGCGAATCCGACTTGGGGATAGCGGGCATTCAGGCCCGGGTCAGACAGGTCTTCCGGGGCGAGAAAGGCGGCCGCTCCTGCGGGCCGGGTCGCGGCCTGGACCGTGTAGCCCGAGCCGTTCCACCTCTGCCATACCGCCGTCGTGTCCCCATTCGGTGCCGTGGCTACCTTGGGGTAGAGCGCATCGCCTCCGAGGGCCGAGAGGTCCTCCTTTGCCGAAAAGGGCTCCCCGGCACCCGGCTTCACCCTTGCGTGGACGAGTGAGTTTGCCCCTGAGGATCCGACCCAGACGACCGTGACCTGGCCACCCGGTCCGGCTGCCACGTCCGGGTAGGGGAGCTCGTCGTTCAACCCGAGCTCCATCGCCAGCGCGGGAGAGGAGAAGGCGCCACTGCTGCCCGCTCGGCCCGAGTAAGAGGCGTTGCTGTAGGAACCCGATTGCCCCGTCCAGACGACCTCGGTGGCCCCACCCGGACCGATCGCGATCTCGGGAATGATGTTGTTGATCAGGTTCGACTGGAAGACGGTCACCGGGTTACCGAATTGCCCGGTAGCCCCGGGTCGAGTGGTCGCCTGGATGATGTCGTCGAAGTTGTCATCGAGTTGCCAGACGACGGTGGTGGCCCCGCCGGGCCCGATCCCCGCCTTCGGGTTGTAGGTGGTCGAACTCGCCGGAGAGATCGTGCTGGACGGAAGGACCCAGCCGGCTCCGGCAGGCTGGGTGGCCGGCCCCAGCAACGCAAGGAGCCCGGCCACGAGCACGACAGCAACCGTTGTCCGCAAGCACCAGCACAGATGCCGGATCGGAGCTTTCCTCGACCCAAAACTCATGATCCCCCTCGATTCCCTGTTTCAGTACTTACTGCTTCCCTCGAACACCATCCTAGGGTTTCGGTTTCGGTACGTCCACCTTGTGGGGCCGAGTCACCCCGGCCGGTCGAGGGAGCGGTGAGGGCACGGAAGGGCCCCTCGCTCGGGGAGCCGTCTTTCGTCCGCCCCCGTCGGGAGGATGGCGGCGTGACTTTGCTGATGGTGACGGTTGCCGGGGCAGCCGGGGTGGCCGCCCGGTACGGGATCTCGAACGTGCTCCATGGCGATCTCCTGCCCTGGGCCACCGTGGGGATAAACGTGGTCGGCTCCTTCCTGCTCGGCCTCTTGATCGTGATGCCGCTCGCCTGGGTCGATCCCCAGGCGAGGCTGGCGCTCGGGGTCGGCTTCCTCGGTGGGTTCACCACTTTTTCCACCTTCTCGGTTCAGGCGCTGGTCGACTTCGATGCTGGCGAGCCGGGACGGGCCCTCGCCTACATCGCCGCCTCGGTACTGCTCGGACTGGCCGCCGCCGCGGCCGGCTTCTACGGCGGCAGGGCGCTCTTTCCCTAGGCGCCGACGGCGCTGAGTCGCTGCCACTCGACCTGCCTTGCGATCCCTTCCCGGAAGGGAACTGACGGTGCGTAGCCGAGGACCCGCCTGGCCTTCGACCAGTCCCCGGCGGTGGCCGTCTGGTCGCCGGGGCGCGGTTCGGCGTTGGTGACCTGCGCCCTCCCGCCGGTCAGCTCCTCGACGATTCCGATCGCTTCATTCAGCGAAACCGACTCGCCACCGCAGACGTTGAACACCTCGCCGACGACCGCTTCGGCCGGTGCGTCGAGAGCCTTCACGGTCGCATCGACCACGTCGTCTACGTAGGTGCTCGACCGGGTCTGGGACCCGTCACCGAAGACGGTGAACCCCCGCCCGGTGAGCGCCGCGTCGATCAACCGGCGGTAGCCCATGTCGGGTCGCTGGCCGGGGCCGAAGACCGAGAAGTAGCGAAGCACGGTCGCTGGAAGGCCACGTTCCCCGACCGCTTCGAGCACGAGGCGCTCGCCTTCCAGCTTCGTCCTGCCGTAATCGGAGACCGGATCGAGCGGGGTCGACTCATCCCCGTCGGCGACCGCCCCGTAGACCGAGGAGGTCGAGGCGTGGACCAGCCGTTCGACCCCGGTCTCCAGGCAGGCCTCGACCAGCGAGCGGATCGCCACGACGTTCGACCTCCGGTACCCGGCCTCGGTCGCCTCGGGGTCGAGGCCGGTCAGGGCGGCGAGGTTGATCACCGCATCCACTCCGGGCAGCAGATCGGGGAAGGCGGGGTCGGCGAGGTCGAGCCTGAGGGCCTCCACGGCGGGGAGGCCTTCGAGCGCTTCCAGCCGGGCCTCCTTCTCGGTAGCCGGGTACGGCTGCCCGAGCAGGCAGTCGAGTGCGATCACTCTCGCTCCTTCGGAGACCAGTCGCTCGACCAGTCGCGAGCCGATGAAGCCGGCCGCCCCGGTGACCATCACCGCCCCTGGCGTCGCTGCCCGTCCTCCGTCGGTCAAGCCGATGCGGTGAGCGAGTAGACGGCCCCGTGGGCGAGCAGGTTGCGGTCGAGGCCGGTCAATCCGCCGGCCTTCCTCCCTTCGGAGTCGAGCAGGATCCGCTCCTCGATTTCCATCTCGCTCCCTTTCAGCAGGGCCTCGAAGTCGGCCAGCGTGCAGAGGTGGATGTTCGGGGTGTCGTACCACTCGTACGGCAGGAGCGGGGTGACCGGCATCCGGCCGCGCAGGGCGAGCGAGGTCCTCAAACGCCAGTGGCCGAAGTTGGGCAGCGAAACGATCTGGCGCGAGGCGACCCGGCTCATCTCGGCCAGCACCCGGTCGGGCCGGCGGACGGCCTGGAGGGTGAGCGAGAGTACCGCGACGTCGAACGAGTCCGACTCGGTCAGCGGCAGCTCCAGCTCGAGGTCCCCCTGTGTCACCGGGACCCCCCGCCCGATACAGGCGTGGAAGCCCTCCGGGTCGTTCTCGACTCCGACCCCCTCGCAGCCCTGGTCGGTGATCAGCCCCTCGAGCAGCTCTCCGTCGCCGCAGCCCAGGTCGAGCACCCGCTGATCGGCCCCGATCATCCTCGCGACGATCGCCAGGTCGTACCTCACGCGAGGCCCCTCTCGGCGGCGAGGCGATCGAGGAACCGGGCGACCGTCTGGTGGTAGGCCGCTATCGGGAAGAGGAAGGAGTCGTGGCCGTGGCGGGAGGCCACCTCCTGAAAAGTGACAGGCGCCCCGGCCAGCCTCAGTTCGTTGGCGATCTCGCGCGAGTGTCCGGTCGAGAACCGCCAGTCGGAGTCGAAGGAGAGGACGAGGAACGAAGTCTCGCCCCTGGAGATCTGCTCCTGGAGGTAGGCCGGATCGCCGAACGGGTCGAAGTAGTCCATCACCCGGCCGAGGTAGAGGTAGGTGTTGGCGTCGAAGCGCTCGACGAACGACTCTCCCTGGTACTGGAGGTAGGACTCGACCTGGAAGTCGACGTCGAACCCGAAGCGGGGTGTATCGGCGTCCTGGATCCGGCGACCGAACTTCTCCCGCATCGATTCCTCCGAGAGGTAGGTGATATGGCCGATCATCCGGGCCAGGGCCAGGCCCCGGTCGGGCCGGCGGCCGGTCTCGTAGTAGTCGCCGTCGCTGAAATCGGGATCGCGCATGATCGCCTCTCGGGCGACCGCCGAGAAGGCGATGTTCTGGGCCGAGAGCCGGCCCGATGCGGCGATCACCAGGGCGCCGTCCAGCTCGCCGGGGTAGTCGATCGCCCACTGGAGGGCCTGCATGCCGCCGAGCGATCCGCCGACCGCGGCCAGGAGGCGCTCGATACCCAGCTCGGTGAGGAGTGCCCGGTGGACCTCGACCAGGTCCCTCACCTGGACCAGCGGAAAGCGGAGGCCGTACGGCCTGCCGGTGGCCGGGTCGGTCGAGGAGGGCCCCGTCGTCCCCTTGCAGCCGCCCAGCACGTTGGCGCAGATGACGAAGAAGCGATCGGTGTCGAGCGGCCGGCCGGGGCCGACGATGTTGTCCCACCAGCCCGGGCGATCGGGGTCGTCGCCCTCGTGTAGCCCGGCCGCGTGGGCGTCACCCGAGAGTGCGTGGCAGATGAAGATCGCGTTCGAGCGGTCCTCGTTCAG
>JAUMBO010000022.1:0-1968 GCA_032119635.1 Solirubrobacterales bacterium | reverse complement strand
CAGAGTGCCGTGATCAGGGCGAGGGTGGTCGGGAAGGCCATCCCGGCCGTGAACCCGCCGAACACCCGGGCGACCGCCAGCAGCTCGATCGTCGGAGCGAGCGCGGTGAGGATCGAGACCGGTATCGCGAGTCCGACCCCGATCAGGAGCATTCCCCTCCGGCCGTAGCGGTCGCCAAGGGCACCGAGGTAGACGACCGAGCTGGCCAGCCCCAGCGAGTACCCGACCGCGACCAGGTTGAGCTGGGTCTGGCTGGCGTCGAACCACTCGCCGATGTCGGGCAGGGCGACGTTGGCGACCGAGAGGTTGAGGTTGGCGACCGCCGCCGCGAGGACCAGCGACAGGAGGACGAGCTTCTGTCGGGCCGGGGCCTGGTCGGTCGACACTCAGGCTCCGGTGGCTGATGAATCGAGCCACTCGGCGATCCGCCGGCCGATCACCTCGCCCCGGTCCTCCTGGAGGAAGTGACTGCCGCCCTCGATCGGCTCGAGCGGACCGGCCTTGGGGAAGAGCAGCTGCACGGCGAGGCCGACGGGATCGAGCGGCAGGGCCGGATCGTCGGTTCCCCAGAGGAGCAGCGAGTCCCGCTCGTCGGTGACCAGGACGTCCATCGTCTCCTGGCCCTCGGCTGCTCCGGGCGCGTCGGGCTCCATCGGGATCAGGCCGGGGAAGGTGCGCGGGCCGGCCTTCGCCTCGGCCGAATCAAAGGGGGCCGTGTAGCCGGCGAGAACGTCCTCTCCGAGCTCGGTGGTCGTCGCCCCCTGGATCAGTGGCTCGATCGGCAGGTCGTGGTTTGCGGCGACGAAGTCGGCGAAGTGGTGCCAGTTGTCGCTCATCTTCTGGTGGCCGTTGAACACGCCGGTGTTCATCGCCACCAGGCGCGAGAAGCGTTCCCGCTCGGCGACCGAGGCGACGTAGAGGCCGATCGGGCCGCCCCAGTCGTGAACGACCGCGGTCGCGTCGGCCAGGTCGAGTTCGCGGACGAGGTCGGTGATCGAGGCGGTGTAGTTCCCGAAGGAGTACCAGTCGTCGTCGACCGGCTTGTCGGAGCGACCGAACCCGGGCAGGTCGGGGACGATGCAGCGGTAGCCCGCCTCGAGCAGGGGCGGCATGACCTTCCGCCAGAGGAAGGACCAGGTCGGCTCGCCGTGAAGCAGGAGGACGGCCGGTCCGTCGCCCTCGTCGATGTGGGCGAGCCTCAGGCCTTCCCACTCCCGGTACTCCGGCTGCCAGGGGAAGTCGGGCAGCCCTTCGAACCTCTCTTCGGGGGTCCTGTGGACGGTCACGGGATGGAGGATATGCCGACGGCGCTACGATCCGGCGTCTCGCCCTTCCCCGGGGCCATGTCGCAGGAAGCTGCGCCTCCGGACGGGAGGGGCTGATCGCGATGACTGACGAATCCAGACAGGGCAGCCATGGTCCGGCCCGGGTCGTCCCACTCGGGCTTGCGGCGGTGCTGTTCGCAGGAGCGCTACTGGTGGGTGCGGCCCTCGGGATCCTTCTCTACGGCCCCTCGCCCCAGAACGAACGCAACTTCGCCGAGATCGAAAACCCGAATCTGGCGACCGCACCGGGGCCGGCCGATCCCGGAACGCTCCATCGGGCCCAGTTCGGTACCGAAACGATGTACCCGGAGTTCAGGCCCGGCCAGAGGCGGTACGTAACCAGATGCGGAGCCGGCGGGGTCGAGGTCTGGGTGAATGCCTTCGGTGGAGCGAGGGTTCAGGTGGAGGGCAACCGACCGGCTGCCGGTACGTTCCAGGTCGAGGCGCGCCCCGTGCTCGGGCAGGATTTCTGGGTCGAGGTCGATGGTGCCGGGGCTCGTCTGGATGGCTCCTACTCGGTCAGGTGCCTCCCGGCCGGCTTCCCGGACTGGTCGTACGAGCGTTTCCGGGCACCGCCCCGGGGGATATTCACGGTCGCATTCAGGCCCTGGCCGAGTTATCTCAACGACAGCTGGACGATCGG
>JAUMBO010000021.1:0-3031 GCA_032119635.1 Solirubrobacterales bacterium | reverse complement strand
ATCTCGGAGTCGAGAGCCCGCTCGTCGTCGGCTGAGATCGGAGCAGGGTCTTCACCCAGGGCCGGTGCCATTGGCAATTCGATGGTTGGAAGTTTCTCGACGGGCATCTCCCGACTTCCTTTCGGTGACTCCTATGTTCGCTTCCCCGGCACCTTCTCCCTACTCATCTGGGAACCGCCTCTGGGACTTGCGAATGACTTTACGCTAGGGATTCTACTCGCTGGAAGAGTCCGACTCGTCGCCGGAATCCTGACCTCGATCGGATTCCTCGCTGGGGTCCTCATCGGGGTCACCCTCGACGATCTCCACCAACAGGCTCAAATCCAGTGCAGGAGCCGAATGGGTGAGCGCCCCGACCGAGATCTCGTCCACCCCCGTCGCGGCAACCGCAGCCACGGTCGAGAGGTTGACCCCGCCAGAGGCCTCCAGCTCTACCCCCTCCTCCCCGGCGAGTTCGCGGGCGAGCGAGACCGATGCGACGAGAGACTCGGGGTCCATGTTGTCGAGCAGGAGGCGCCGCGCGCCGGCCTCGATGGTCGCGCGGATCTCGTCATCGTTTCGCACCTCCACCTCTATTGCCTTCTCGGGCTGGGCCGCGATGGCCTGCTCGACCGCCTTGCCGATGCCGCCGGCGATGGCTGCGTGGTTTTCCTTTATCAGGACCTCGTCGTAGAGGCCCATGCGGTGGTTTCGGCCACCGGCCGATGCGACTGCGGCCTTCTCGAGCGCTCGCAGGCCCGGAGTGGTCTTGCGGGTGTCGAGGATTCCCGGCAGCTCGCCGTCGGGACCGGTGACCCCTTCTATCGCCTTGATGTAGATCGCGGTGAGGGTGGCGACGCCCGAGAGGTGGCAGAGCAGATTGAGAGCCACCCGTTCACCGGCCAGGATCGCCCGAGCCGGGCCGTCGACCAGCGCCACATCGATCGGTGCCTCGTGCTGCCACGGACCTTCCGGGGCGAGGCGCTCGAAACTCTCTGCACCGGCCTGTAGGAAGGTTCTCTCGGCAGCGTCGAGCCCGTAGATCGAGCCGGGCTCTTTCAGCACGATCCGCCCGTGGGCGCGCGCGTCGGCCGGAACGGTCGCCTGGGCGGTGATGTCGCCATCGCCCAGATCCTCGGCGAGCGCTGCCTCTATCAGGTCGTGCAGGGCTTTCTCTTCGGGCGTCTGATCGTTCATCCCAGAGAGGTTACGGTCCGTGAGATGTGAAAGGGTTTCTGGCATGGGAGACCGCGCAATCGCTTGGGGCACGCTCGAAAGCCCGTACGGAACGCTCGTGGTGGCAGCCAGCGAAAAGGGCTTGCTGCGGGTGACCATGCCTGGTGAAGAGCCGGATGTAGCGCTCGAGGAGATCGCTGTCCTCGCAGCCGACGCCAGCGAGGAGCCGGTGCTGGTGGCCGAGCCGATCCGCCAGCTCGAGGCTTACTTCGAACAACAGCTGACCGAGTTCACCCTCGAGATCGACTGGGCGCTCGCAGGCGAAGGCTTCGGCGCCGAGGTACTCAAGGCCTGCGCCGAGATCCCGTACGGCGAGACCCGCACCTACTCACAAGTTGCCGAGGCCGCCGGCAAGCCGAACGCCCAGCGAGCCGCGGGCACGGCGCTCGGCGGAAACCCGCTGGCACCGGTGGTGCCGTGCCACCGAGTGATCCTCGCAAGCGGCAAGCTCGGCAACTACGGCGGCGGCGAGCCGCTGAAGCGCGAGCTGCTGCACATGGAAGGCGCGCTCGGACCCAAGGCCTTGGTCAAGCTCGAGCAGCACGCACCGGCTGGCGGGGCAGACTCCTCACCCGGGCCCGATCAGGCCCGGGCTGCCTGAATACCTCTGATCAGCCAGTAACCGAGTCGGGCACGGCAATCGTGATCGTGCGGCTCTTGCCGCCGACCTGCTTGGCCGTGACCTTGATCTTCGATCCGCTGCGACCGGAGAGCTGCGAGATCAACTTAGACGAGTAGCGGAGCGTGACGATCTTCTTCTTGCCGGCTCCTACGCGCACGGTCTTACCGTTGAGCTTGCCCGATCCACCCTTGAGCTTGCCCGAGAGCTTGATCCGGCAGGAAGAGGCGCCTCCGCAGCCGACCTTGACCCGGAGCGATGTAGCACCAGCGGTGCCGGCCTTGCCGAGGCTCGGCTTCTTCTTGCCCGAGGGAGGCGGAGACGAGCAGCCTTCCAGCCCGCCGGTACCGATCGTAGATGAGTAGATGTTGAAAGTTGCTGGATCACCCGCCCGAGCGATATAAGTCACGCGGAAGCAGCCGGACTGACGGTCGAACGCGATTTGCGGGCGATTAGCGGTGCCCAAACCAGTCGAGACCCAGTCCGGGGTGCCGACCGGCTGTGCCGAGCTATCGAGCCAGAGGGCGTAGATGGCGTCGTACTCGATCCCAAGGTCCTCTGTATAAGAAGTGAGTGCGTAGCCGCTGCCGTACTCGTCGGCTGCGATCTGGATCCGGTAACGGCCGCTGCTCGCTGTCCCAGGCAGAGGCTGGACGACAGGGGGGCCGACGGGGTCTCCGGTGGCGGCGTTGAAGAGCTGCACCAGAACGGGGTCGCCCATCTCGTTGTAGTCGGACCAGGCAACCGCGTAACGGTTCGAGGACTTGCTGTAGGCGATAGAGCCATTAGTAATGTCGAGATCGGATCCGCTCGAGATCATCTGAGGGGTGCCGATCGGCTGACCGTCGGAGTCCAGGCGGAGGAAGTAAGGGCGCCAACTGCCCCCCGCCTGGAGGCGGCCTCTGAACATCACGCCGAAGCCGTCCTGCTTGGACGAGTAGGCAACCTGGATCGAGTGATAGTCGTCCCAAGTGAACTCGGAGGCGTTGGTCACGAGATCGATCGGAGCGGAGCCGACGGGCGCTCCGGTGGAGGGGTTGACGAAGCGCCCCTGGGGCGCGCCGGCGACTCCGTCGTTTCCGTAATCGCCCCATGCCACGAAGAACTGCTGCTTGGCCGAGTCCCAGGCGATATCCGGGTTGGTGCAGCAGCTGAGGTCGGGCGCAGCGGAGATGATCTGAGCAGATCCCGAGAGAG
>JAUMBO010000020.1:0-16200 GCA_032119635.1 Solirubrobacterales bacterium | reverse complement strand
GCAGATCGGCATCCTTCGCGGCCTTGACCAGCTCGCGGGTACAGACCGTCTTGCCGACACCGGGCCCTCCGGTGATCACCGAGACCCGGGCCGAGAACGCCCCTTCCACCGCCCTCCACTGTTCTCCGGTCAGCTCGGTCCCGTCGGGTGGCGCCGGCACGAGGTCGAGCCAGGCCGGCTCAGTGGTCCGCTCGGCCAGGTCGGCGGCACACCACCTCTCTCGTTCGAGGGTCACCTGACGGTAGAGCCGGTCCTCGTCGGCAGCCAGGCCCGGACCGGCGAGGATCACCTCCTCGGGCGGGACCCGGCCGAGCAACTGCTCGAACCCCTCCCCGAGCGATCCGAGCGGAAGGTGGGTGTGACCCTTCTTCTCGGCCTCCGCCAACAGGTAGAGGGCCGCGGCCTGGGCCCTGCGGTCGGACTCGGGCGGCACCCCGGCCTCGAGCGCGATCGCGTCTGCCCGCCGGAACCCGACTCCCTCGACCTCGGTCAGGGAGTAGGGGTCGTTCCGGATCACCTCCATCGCGCGATCACCGAACCTCGAGTGGATCCTGTGGGCGAGGTGTGCCAGCCCGAGCGGTGCCAGCTGGACGTAGAGGTCACGGACGGCTCGTGACTCGATCCAACTGTCGGCCGCCGCCTCGGCGTGTCGCCTGCTCATCCTCGGCAGGGCCGAGAAGGCCTTCACCGGGTCGGCCGCGATCGTCTCGAGGACGTCGGCCCCGTACATCTCGCAGAGTGCCTCCGCCCGGACCGGACCGATGTGGCTCAGGGTTCCGAGGAAGGCGACCTGGCCCTCCCTGTCCTCGGGATCGAGCGGCAGGGCCACCTCGGTCTTCAGCTGGGGACCGAACTTCTCGTGGTGCTCCCAGTCGCCCTTCACCCGGGCCCGCTCACCCGGCGAGAGATGGGCCAGCGACCCGGTCAGGACGAGTTCGCCTCCTTCTTCGTCGCGGGCCTCGAGGATCGCGAAGCCATCGTCCTCGGCGACGAAGATCTGGCGGATGATCTCGACCGTCCCGTCGAAATCCCGCCCCTCTTCGCCGAACAGCCTGCCGTCTCCGTGCTCCACGTGGTTCAGGGTAGTCGGGCTGTCGGAGCGTGGAGCCGGGATGGCGACGGGACCCTGCCCCTAGACTCGGACCGACCCGATGCCGGAAGAAGTCAGAGAACCCCTGAAGAAGGCCGTCGCCGAGGCGACCGGCCGGACCGCGGGACGTGAGGGTCAGCCCCGGCCCTCCGCCGGCCGTCCCTCGGACGTGTTCGGCGGCGAGATCCGAAGGCGCGACCTCTTCCCGATGCTCGTCCTCCACCTGATCAGGAGCGAACCTTCCTACGGCAACCAGTTGATCGAGTCGATCGAAGGCATGACCCAGGGCCTCGTCTCGGTCAACCCAAACACGATGTACCCGCTGCTCCGGTCGATGGAGGAGCGGGGCCTGATCGTCGGCAGCTGGGAGCACCCCGATCGGCGAACGCGGCGGTTCTACTCGATAACCGCTCCGGGCGAGGAGGAGTACGAACGCCTGCTCGGAGAGATCAAGCCCTTCCTCGACTCCGCCATCAGGTCGATCGGGCTGATCCGATCCGAGGTCTACGGCGACCCGGGTCTGGACGCCTGAACCGGCCCCCGTTAGGCTCCGAATCATGTATTCGACCGGAGGAATCGCAGATCGCTTCGCCAAACTGATCGCCGGGGTGGAGGAGAGGGTCGACGGACCGCTCCCTGCGGCCGTTCGATTCTGGGACGGATCCGAGGTCGGGCCCGGAGATTCCGGTCCCACCGAGGACACGATCATCGTCCGTGACCCTCGCGCCCTCCAGTACGCCGTGATGCGCCCGGACCAGCTGGGGATCGGACGGGCCTGGGTGGCGGGCGACGTCGATCTCGAGGGCGACCTCTACCGGGTGATGTCGAAGGGCTCCCGCCTCTACGGGTTCGACTTCACGTTCGGAGAGAAGCTCCGTGCCTTCCTCGCCGCCGTCTCGCTGGGGGCGATCAGGATTCCCCCGCCGAAGCCGCCCCAGGTCGAGGCGAGACCGAAGGGGAGGCTCCACTCGCTGGGGCGCGACCGGGAGGTCATCTCCCACCACTACGACGTCTCGAACGACTTCTACCGGATGTTCCTCGGGCCGACCATGGTCTATTCCTGCGCCTACTTCACCGACCCGTCCGACTCGCTCGAACGGGCTCAGGAGCGGAAGCTCGACGTGATCTGCCGCAAGCTCCACCTCGAGCCCGGCGAGCGGATGCTCGACATCGGATGCGGATGGGGATCGCTGCTGATCCACGCCGCGAGGAACTACGGGGTGCGCGGGATCGGGGTGACCCTCTCCGAGGAGCAGGCCGAGTACGCCCGGGCGGCGATCCGGGAGGCGGGGCTCGCGGATAGCCTCGAGGTCAGGGTCCAGGACTACCGGGAGGTATCCGACGGGCCCTACGACAAGGTCGTCTCGGTGGGCATGTTCGAGCACGTAGGCGCCAGCCAGCTCGATCGGTACATGGAGGTCACCCGGGAGCTCGTCCGGCCGGGAGGGCTCGCACTCCATCACGGGATCTGCCAGATCCACGCCGACGAGGACATGCCGAACACCTTCATCGAGCACTACGTCTTCCCGGACGGCGAACTCCATCCGGTCAATCACGTGATCGCCGCCCTCGAGCGCTCCGGCCAGGAGCTCCGCGACGCCGAATCGATGCGCGAGCACTATGCGCTCACGCTCCGGCACTGGGTGTCCAATCTCGAGGCTCGCCGGGAGGACGCGATCAGCGAGGTCGGTGAGCAGCGGGAACGGGTCTGGCGGCTCTACATGGCGGCCAGCGCCCTGGCCTTCGAGCGTGGCGACGTCTCGCTCTTCCAGCTGCTGGCCGCGGTTCCCGAGGATGAGCACCAGCTCGAACTGGCTCGCCCCCAGTACGTCGCCCGGGACTTCGAGCCGTCCTTCGTCGAGGCCGGCTGACGGTTCCGTACCCGGCTAGCGCTCGAGCCGCCTCCGTTCGCCCTCGAGGCCTTCGAGGTTGAGCCAGCCGGGATTGACCCTGTCGAACTTCTCCCGGACCCCGGGATCCAGTTCTCCCTCGGCCAGCTCGACCAGTCGGTCGGCGTCGGCACTTCCAGGCTCCATGGCATCGAACGCTTCGTGCCACCGGGCGAGCGACTCGAGCGCCCGGTCGATCATCTCCCCGGAGCCCGTCCCGGACTCGCCGAAGTGGGGCATCAGGAGGCGGGTCGCCCCGGTCTCCAGAATCCGCCCCATCGAGTCGGTCATCGCCTCCCGGTCGTAGTCGGAAGGAGGGGTGGACGGCCGGACGGCCGGTGAGCCGGCGACTTGGATCGTGACGGCATCGCCACAGAAGACGGCGTCGGCCTTCCGGTCGAGGAAGGCGAGGTGGGCGCGGGTGTGCCCGGGAGTCTCGATGACTTCGAGGGTCCGGCCGGCCCCGAGGTCGATCGTCTCGCCCCCGGCAACGGCCTCGACGATTCCTTCGGGGGCCGGTTCGGGGAATCCGAACAGGGACCCGGTCTGTGGCCCCCAGACCGAGGTCACCGCCTCGTTGAGTCGGGTGGGGTCGACCACCAGGCCGGCGACCCTGGGGTGGAGGAAGATCCGCGCTCCGGGGTTCAGGCGGGCGAGTGCCGCGGCACCACCGGCGTGATCGAAATGGATGTGGGTGAGGACGATCGAGTCGAGCTCCTCGACCCCCAGCTCGCGGATCGCCCGGTTGACCGCTTCAGCGCGGTTGGCCGGACCGGGATCGATCACGGCCGGGCGCTCAGAGGGGATGATCCAGGGCGACTGGAGCCCCGGACGGTCCATCATCTCGGAGTCGATCGGTATCGGTTCAGCCTCGGACATCGTCTTCTCCACCTCGGTCCGGGGCCTTTTCGACCCCGGAACGCGAAGCGCCCGCCGGATGGCGGGCGCGCTCGCTCGGCTTTCTTGCCTGGGTCAGCTCAGATGGCCTCGACCGAAGCTGCAGCCGGACCCTTGGGTCCGTCCTCCGCCTCGTACGAGACCTTGGCGCCCTCGGCCAGGGTTCTGAACCCGTCCGACTGGATCGCCGTGTGATGGACGAAGACATCCTTCGAACCATCGTCAGGGGTGATGAAACCGAACCCCTTCTCGTCGCTGAACCACTTCACTGTGCCAGTTGGCATCTGTTCCTCCACTTGCTGGTGCTGCAAACGCGGAGGATGCCCCTTGAAAGAAAGCAACGACTGCGAGCGCTAAACACCTTCATGCCGGACCCTTTGGTCCAGCCCAACATCCGGACCGTAGCAGGAATGGAATCGGGTGTGTATCGATTCGCACTTCCCACGACTTACCGGTTTTTCCGGCCACCACGGTTCCTGGACCTTCCGGAGCGGCCTCGACCACCGGATCGCCGGTCGCCGCCGCGATCACCCCGGCCGGAACCGGAACCGCCGGCTCCCGAAACGGCTATCCCGGCCGCGTTGAACTCGCTGGTCAGCCCGAGCGTCCGGGCCATCTTCGCCATCTCGGCCTCCTGGCCGGGCGCGACGAAGCTGATTCCCATTCCGTCCGCCCCGGCCCTTGCCGTACGGCCGACCCGGTGGACGAAGGTGTCGCTGTCCTCGGGCATGTCGAAGTTGATCACGTGGGTGACCTCGGCCACGTCGATCCCCCGGGCCGCCACGTCGGTGGCGACCAGGGTGTCGACCCGGCCCCGCTCGAAGTCGTCCAATGCCCGCCGGCGCTGGTTCTGGGACTTGTTGCCGTGGATCGCGGCCGCCTTGATCGATGAGTTCCTGGACAGCTTCTTGACCAGGCGGTCGGCCCCGTGCTTGGTCCTGACGAAGACCAGCGTCCGGCCCCTGCCCGGCTCACCGAGGCTCTTGACCAGGACGTCGACCTTCGGTGCGTCTCCGGTGTGGACGAACTCGCACCGCAGTCTCCCCTGGTTGGAGGCCGCTTCACTCTCGTTCCGGTGGGTCACGGGGTCGGTCGTATAGGCGGCGGCCAGTTTTCCGGCGGCACCTTCCAGGGTGGCCGAGAAGAACAGCGTCTGGCGATCGTCGGGCGTCTGCCGGACGATTCGGTCCACGGCCGGCTTGAACCCCATGTCGAGCATCCGGTCGGCCTCGTCGAGTACCAGGTGGCGGATGTGGTCCAGCCGGACGGCACCCCTCTGGATCAGGTCTTCGAGGCGGCCCGGGCAGGCGACCAGGATGTCGGCCCGTCCGGCCCTCCTGGCCTGGGCCTGGATGCCCACTCCGCCGTAGACGGCCGCAATCGAGATGTCTCTGGACCGACAGAGTGACTCCATTTCGTCGACTATCTGGGAGGCGAGTTCCCTGGTCGGAGCGAGCACGAGGACGGACGTCTCGCGGGAATCCGGGTCGACGAGGTCGACCAGCGGCGCCCCGAAGGCGAGCGTCTTGCCCGATCCCGTCGGGGACTGGACCAGGACGTCGCGACCATCGAGGATGTCCCCGATGACCAGCTCCTGAACGGAGAAGGGCTTGGTGAATCCGCGCTCCTCGAGCGCGGCTACGATCGGCCTCGAGAGACCGAGATCGGCAAAGGACTTATTCGTCATGAGTTCACTTCCTGTTTCGATTGGAGGGGAGAGGGAGATCCGGTCACTCCTCTCAGCCACTCGACACACGCGGGAAGGAACTGAACCTCGTCACCAGTCTGCTTCGACAGGCGACCGGTCAAACCTAGCAGGCCCGCTCTGCCGGTCCGGCCAGGTCGGATCGGGGCAACCGCGAGACCACGACTCGACCTCTGCCGGTAGCCTCCCGTTGGTCGGGGACTCGCCCCGCAGGACTCTTCACCCAACCATCCGGAGGATCTCTTTCCATGTTCGTTCAGAAGGCAGCGGTAGTCGGCGGAGGCACGATGGGCGGGCAGATCGCACAGGCGATCGCCTCGTCGGACGTTCCCGTGGTCGTCAAGGACGTCAAGCAGGAGTTCGTCGATCACGCCGTGGAGGAGGTCCGCAACGTCACCTCTGGCCAGCTGGCCGGGCTGGTCAAGAAGGAGAAGCTGACCCAGGAGCAGGCCGACGCCCGCCTCGAGGAGGTCATGTCGCTGGTCACCGGCACCGTCACCTACGAAGAGTTCGGTGACGTCGACTTCGTGATCGAGGCCGTCCCCGAGAAGATGGAGATCAAGCAGGCGGTGTTCGCCGAGCTCGACGCCGTGACCCCGGGGCACGCCGTCCTCTCCTCCAACACCTCTTCGCTCTCGATCTCGGAGATCGGATCGGCGACCCTCCGGCCCGACAAGGTGATCGGTTTCCACTTCTTCTATCCGGCATCGGTGATGCCGCTGGTCGAGGTGATCAACGGCGAGGACACGACGATCGAGACGACCCAGGTTTCCTATAACTTCGCCCAGGCGATCGGCAAGCAGCCGATCGTCTGCGAGGAGGTCCCCGGCTTCGTGGTCAACCGGATCCTCAATTCGGCGGTCGGCGAGATCTGGAGGGCCCAGGAAGAGCAGGGCCTGTCGATCCAGAAGATCGATGAGGGAGTCGGCGCGGCCAACGTCGCCCCGATGGGTCCCTTCATCCTGGTCGACCTTCTCGGCCTCGACACCGTCTACCACGTGGCAGAGCACCTCAACGAGTCCTACGGCGATTCCTTCTACGTCCACGAGGGGATGAAGCAGCTCGTCTCCGAAGGCAAGCTCGGCGCGAAGACGGGAGGGGAGGGGTTCTATAAGGATGGGCAGCCCCAGCTCGACGCCGACGGCGAGCCCGATCCCGAGGCGCTGGCCGACCTGTTCACGGCGAAGGCCCTGATCGAGGCCTGCCTGCTGCTCGAGGAAGGCATCGCTTCGGTGCGGGACATCGACGTCGGCATGATGGCCGGGGCCGGCCTCGACCCGCGCCGCGGCCTCTTCCCGCCATTCTGGAAGGCCGACATCGAGGGCCTCGACGTCTCACTGGAGCGGATCGAGCGGCTCCACGAGGAGCACGGTGAGCGGTTCACGCCCCCGGTAACCCTGAAGCGACTGGTCGCCCAGGGACGGCTCGGCATGAAGTCCGGCCAGGGCTTCTACCCCTACCCGCAGCCCGACGAGGGCGATCAGCCCGAGAAGGTCAATCTCGAGACCCGGGGGGAGGTTGCAATCGCCTGGCTGGTCAACCCTCCGATGAACGCGATCTCGCCCCAGGTGATCGAGGACCTGAGGACGGTCTGGGACAGGGTCAAGGCGGACGACTCGATCGGGGCGATGGTGATTGCCTCCTCGATCCCGCTCGTGTACTCGGCAGGTGCCGACATCAAGGCCTTCACCCAGATGGACCCCGAGTCCGGTGCGGGCCTGATCGACGGCGGCCACGGGCTGCTCAAGGAGTTCGGCTCCGGTCGGGTGGTGACGATCGCCGCCGTCAACGCCCTCGCCTTCGGCGGGGGCTGCGAGCTGGCGATGGCCTGCGACTTCAGGATCGCCGCCGACTCGGCCGTCTTCGGCCAGCCCGAGATCAAGCTCGGGATCATCCCGGGCTTCGGTGGAAGCCAGCGTCTGCCGCGTCTGGTCGGTGGGCCGAGGGCCCTCGAGATGAACCTGGTCGGCGACCCGATTTCCTCGATCGAGGCCTTCGAGTACGGCCTGGTCAACAGGGTCGTTCCGGACCAGGAGCTGTTCGATGTGGCCCTCAACTGGGCGCGGAAGCTGGCTGGCCAGGCACCGCTGGCCGTCGAACAGGTGAAACTCGTCTCCTTCTCCGGAGGCGACCCCGACCAGGGCATCGAGGACGAGAAGGCGGGCTTCGCCAAGGTTTTCCTGAGCGAAGACGGCAAGGAGGGCATCTCGGCCTTCCTCGGCAAGCGAAGCCCCCGCTGGCAGGGGCGCTAGCCCTGCCGCAGCAGACTCCGGCGGACCGGGACCGTCACCTGGTAACGGGCCGTTCCGGAAGTTGACGCTTTGCCGAGCCGAACGACCAGGTAGACCGCCCTCGCCTTGCGCGTGGGATTCCTGATCTCGAGTCCCTCGGTCTTCGGTGCGGGCAGATCGCTCGACCCGAACTTGCCCCTCTCGTTAGCGATCGTCCTTGCCGGGCCCTGCTTCCGGACGTCGATCCCGACGTCGCCTTCGGCCTGCGCCACGCCGATCACCAGCTTCGTCCGTGCGGGCACCACGATGCGGTAGACGTCGGCCGGGTCACCGGGCGAGAGCGTGGCCTGGAGCTTGCGGGTCCTGCGGCCCCGGTCGGGCCAGAGGTTCGCGGCCTTGACCGGCTTCCTGCCATCGGTCAGCAGGCGCCCGTCGATCCAACCGATGTCGTCGTTCGGCTCCAGCTTGTCGGCGATCGGTGCCGGGGCTTCGAGCGCCCCCTCGACCTCGATCAGGCCCGCGCCGAAGGAATCGTCCCGACCGACAGGGCCGAGGTCTCCGGCCCCCCGGGAGAGGACGGCCTCGAGCTGGGAGCGCCAGAGGCGATCCCTCGACCCGGAGACGAGGCTGGCGCTCGCGGCGACGATCGCGGCGGCGTACACCGTTCCGTCGAGCCTGTCGTAGTAGGGCACGGCTCCATTGCTGTCGTCATCCAGGAGGTCGGGAGCGAAGACCCCTTTCCCGGGGGCGGCCAGGTCGACGGCCGGACCGGTGACCGAGAAGTCCGCCAGCTCGCGAGCTTCGTCGACCGCGCCGACCCCGACCACGTGCGGGTCCGCCGCCGGCCCGCCGGCACCGGGTACCACCTGGTTCGAGTCGCCGGTCGGAGCCACCAGCAGGAGCCCCTGGCTGACTGCGTACTGGGTGGCGGCCAGGTGCCTGTTGCAGGATCGCCCGTCGAAGGCGTAGGCAAGGAGTAGCACCCTGACCTGCCCCGGTCTGCGGGCAACATCGAAGATCGCCTCCGCTGCCTCCTCGCAGGTGCCGGTGCCGGAGCTTGCGTGGCGAAGCTTCATTCCGGGCCAGAGTCCGACGGTGCCGTCCCCGTCACCGGGACTCGCCGCGATCCCGGCCACCGACGTTCCGATCCGGTCGAGGTTCCTGCCCAGGGACTCCGCCCCCACGATGTCGAGCGAGTCGAGATCGGGGTGGTACCTGTTGATTCCGGGAGTGACGATCGCGAGTCGGGGGCTGCCCGCACCGACCGGCGGGGGCGTGTACCCCGCAGTGTCGACAACCGCATCGAGCCACCACTGGAAAACCCTCAGGTCAGTGGTCGGGTAGCTCTTCCCGGACCTCCCGGGGTCGACCCGGAGCGAGTGGCCGGACGGGTGCGAGGCCCTGGCCAGAGCCGCGAAAACGAGGCAGGCCGCGAGCATCAGGGAGAACAGCAGAACTGGAGGACGGGCCCGTCGGGCGCCCGTGACTGAGGGAGGTGAAGTCATCTTCTCCTGTTCAAACCCACCTTATGGCCGAGGGTAGCGTCCGCCCGGTGATGGAAACGCCACCGTTCCGACCGACCGTAACCGCTCAGACTAACCTGAGACCGTGAAATCGGGACCACCCAGGGCAGCCCTCTTCGACAACGACGGCCTTCTGCTCGACACCGAGTCGGTCTGGAGCCGGGCCGAGCAGCGCCTGTTCGAGGCCCGGGGGATCGAATTCACTTTGTCCCACAAGCAGTCCCTGGTCGGGTCCTCGGCCGAGATCGCCGGGCGAAAGCTCGGCCGGTTCCTCGGCGAGGAGGGCAACGAGGACGGGATCATGGAGGAGCTGAACGGTCTGGTGATGGACGAGCTCGAAGGCGGGGTCGACCCGATGGTCGGGGCGGTCGAGATCCTCGAGATCCTCCGCGGCCTCGGGGTACCGCTCGGACTGGTCTCCAACTCGCCACGTCCCTTCATCCTCCGCTCGCATGAGGTCGCGTCGACCGGGATCGAGTTCGACACGGTGGTCAGTGGTCACGAGGTCCCCGAGGCGAAGCCGGCTCCAGACGCCTACCTGAAGGCCTGTGAGCAGCTCGGCGTGGAGCCTGGGCGGGACGTGGTCGCGCTCGAAGACTCGCCGACCGGCGTCGCCTCGGCGTCGACGGCCGGCCTGTTCGTGATCGGCATCCCGTCGGTACCCGGGATAACGCTCGAGGCGGCCGACCTGGTCGCCTCGACTCTCGACCACGAGTCGGTCCTCGAACGGCTCGGCATCGAACCGGCCCGTCCGATCGGACCGTAGGTTCAGGGATCGAGTACCTGGACCCTGCGGATCACGCGCTCGGCGAGCGTGACCGCCCGCTCGACCTCCTCGGCCAGCCCGGGCCAGGCCGTTCCTTCGTCGACCACCCGTTCCGTCACCTCGGACAGGGAGGGCATCAGGTCCTCGAGCGCCGCGAGATCGGCCAGGTGCTCCCGGTCTTCGGCCAGGTCGCCCAGCTCGGTCATCACCAGGGCGACCGCGACCTCGATCACGGCCGCCGCCTCGAGTACCCGTCCGGCATCGAGATCGGACCGGGCCCTCGGAACGAGGAGCTCCGACGCCCGGGCCTCCTCCCGGCCCCTGAACACTGCGGCCACCCTGCGCAGCGGGGCCGAGCGAGTCAGCTTCTCCCTCCTCGGGGCCGCCGCTCCACCCCGAACGTCGATCGCGACCGAGGCCTCGAGGGTGCCTGCGTAGGCGTTGTTGCCATCGGCGTAGCCAACCCTCGCGGCGAGTGCATCCTCCTCACCCCAGTGACTCACATAAGGCCTTCCCGTGGCCGCGGCCTGGGTCGCCAGCAGCCGGTCGAGGGAGGCGAAGGATCGTTCCAGCAGGTCGTCGCAGCCCTCGGGGCTGAGACCGTCGAGCCATCGCTTGGCCTCGGCCGGGTCACCGAACTCCAGATCGGTGAAGACGACCGAGAACACGGTGAGCGGGACCCGCGCCCGCTCCCGACTGATGCCCTCTGGCTTCGGTTTCCGCTTCCTCCGGCGAGCCGGAGGAAGCACGCCGACCGTCTCGATGACGCAGACCCGCTCCTCGCCGGCCGTCTCCTCGAGGTACCGGCCGTCCTCGGGGCCGACCCGTCCCGGCAGCTCGATCTGGGCGATCGCGAACAGCGTCTCTAGGGGTTCTGGCCGGACGGAAGCGCGCTGCCGGATGCCTGATCGGGTATCTCGGGGTTGGCGATGCTTCCGAGCCGGTCGACGAGCTTGCGCCACTGCTCGGCGCCGAGCCCGGCCGAGACGTAGGCCGGGCCGCCCGAGGGGTCGCCGAAGCTGCTGTATCCGACATGGATGTGGTCGTCGTGGTCACCCATCGCGAAACCGGCCGGCTGGGGGTAGTCGAGCAGGGTGATGACCTCGTTCGGGGCCATCGTGCCCTGAAGGGCGAGGATTTCGCGCGAGACGATGTCGGTCAGCGACCCCGGCCCCTGGGTCGCGGCCGAGATCACTTCGCCGTTGATCGCCGCGATGTCGACCGCCGATGCCCGCGAGTGGTTCGAGACGTAACCCGAGGTCGTGATCGAGGCCTCACGGCCGCAGTGCATGGAGCTGATCAGGAGCTCGTAGTCCTTGGCGGCCAGGTAGGCAAGGACCGCCAGGATCCTCCGGTCGATCACTCCGGAGGCGATGTATCCCCTGTCGCACTCCGGGATCTCGAGCCTGGGTTCCTGTAGGACGCGCTTCTGGAGGGCGTTCTTGGAGAGCAGGAGCACGCCACCAGCCCCCAGCTTGGCCGAGAACCGGTTCTTGCCGCGGGCGTTGTAGATGTCGGTCTCGGCGAGCAGTCTCCAGCCGTCGAGGAAGGGCTTCGGGTCGACCGGCGGAGCATCCTCGCCGGCCGGCCGGATCGCGAAGTCGATCGATGCCGTCGGGGTCTCGGGCAGTCTGCCCAGCACGGTCCCGGCCAGGACCCTCGACCCTTCCTTGAGCGGCAGGAGTTCGGTGTCCTCGGGGTCCAGCCTGAGCACCCCGATGTTCGTTCCGCCGTAGACCAGGTAGTTGCCCGGCATTCCTTCCACGCCGGTCGCCCCCGGACTGGAGGTCGAGTTTCCGTCGACCGATGCCCTCGCCTGGTTCTGGGGCCGCAGCGGATTAGCGTAGACCCTGCCCCTCATGTTCTCGGTGTTCGCCGGCCCGGCGGCGACCTCGGCGCCCTCCCGGACCTGGACCAGGTCGGCCTGCTCGGAGCGGCGCTCGTCGGCCGCCTCGATCTCGGGCTCGGATGCGGCAGCCGCCCGGGCGGGGTCGACCTCGATCTCGGAGATTTCGTCCGCCGTGATGCCGGCCGGCTTCGCCTCGGACTTCGCCTCGCCCATGTCCGTGCCCCCGCCGGGGGCCGGAGCTTCGGTCGCGACGAAGGTCGACTCGACCGCGTCGCCCGAGCCGGCGAGGGGTACGGGATGGACCCGGGAGATCGTGCCGAGGCCCGAGTAGCGGTAGGCGTTGCCGTAGACGTCCTTCAGCTCGACCACCCCCCGGGCCGTGTCGATCTCGGTGATCACCCCGTCGTTTACCGCGATCGCCGGCGCACCGCCCGCGGCCTCGATCTCGATCGAGGTCCTCCCGGTGTCGGACTCCACCGGGGCGCCGGTGTCGGTCGGGCCCGCGTCGGTGGTCGAGATCTGCCCCGCGTACCTCGCCTCTCCGGCGACAGGGAATCTGGCCCCTTCGGTCAGGCCGGTCAGGGCGGTGATCAGCTCCTCCGGGATCGCGGCGTACCGTCGGGCGTACTCGAGCACGTCCTGGACGTACCAGTCGGCATGGTTGTAAGCGAAGATCGCGTCGTACTGGTCTTCTGCGTAGCCGCTCGCCTCGAGGTACCCGGCCGCGGCACAGATCGCGTCGACCGGGTTGTAGGGATCCTTCTTGCCATCGCCGTTGGCGTCGAGCCCGTAGGCCTCCCAGGTCGGCGGCATGAACATCATCCAGCCCTGGGCGCCGGCGGAGGAGGTGGTGAGGAAGGTTCCGAAGCCGGTCTCGATCCGGTTGATCGAGGCGAGGATCTCCCAGGGAATCCCGTACTGGCTGCCGCAGGCCTGGTAGATGGGCAGCAGGAAGGGGGGGATCTCGAACTTCTCGATCATGAAGTTGGGCACGGTGGTCGGCTCGATCCGGAAGTCGGGTGCCCCGTCGGAGGAGTCCGGTGAGGCGCCGCCGGACCCATCGGTGTCGTCGGCCGAGTCCGGGGCGTCGACCTCGGGAACGACCGCTCCACCTCCGCCGGGCGTCACTCCTCCGCTGGCCGTCCTCTGGGCCTGGTCGCGATCGGTGGTCGAGGCCGGCAGGGCGGTCGTCGTGGTGCACACGCCTCCCGGGCACCGCTCGGTCAGGTCCGTGGGGAGGGCCGACTGCCTGCCCGGGGCCGGTGGTCCGGCGGGGTCGGCCAGGGCGGCCGGGGCCAGGGCCAGGAAGGCAACGACGAGCAGGGGACCGAAGATCCCGCTGATGCCCTTGGCTCTTTGCTCGAAGATCCCTCTCATCCGCCCTCCGGATGCCGCTGCCCGGAGCCTCGACCAGATCCGCACGGCGACTACATAAAGGTATCGCAGTCACGGAAGGTTTCTCGCTTATGGTCTCGCATCCTCCCGGTGGGAAGCGAACCCCGCGCGGCTGACCTAGGATTGCGGAATGGAGGAAACGGAGGAGACCGGGGAAGCCCGGAACGCCGGGGAGGACCCGGGCATTCGTGACCGCGTACAGGACCGGGGCTCGAAAGCGGCATCCGAGATCGCCCAGGCGGTGATCGGAAGTCCGGCATTCGGTCAGGCCGTTTCGGCTGCCGTGGCGGCGCGGGAACTGGCCGGGGATGCCCAGAGGGCGGCGCTTGGTGCGCTCAACGTCTCTTCCCAGGAGCAGGCCGAGCGCCTCGAGCGCCGGATCAGGGTCCTGTCCGAGAGACTCGAAGAGGCGGAGGACCGCCTCGATGCCGCCCTGAAGACGGTCCGCCGGCTCGAGAAGAGACTGGCCGACTCGCCGGCCGGGAGCGAGGACCCTCCCGACTCCCCGCGTTCGGTCAAAGATTAAGCCTCAACTCGAGGTTTAGGCTTAGGCTAGGTCGCTTCGTCCGAGCGCCTCGGCGAGGATCCCGCCGAGGGCACCGAACGACTGCTCGATCCCCTTCTCGGGAAGGCGACCCCCGGCGCGGTCCTCGGCGACGACGAGGACCGCCGCCGCGACCACGCCGCTGGCGGCCGCTGAGGCGAGGAAGGCCGCAGTCTGGAGGTCCCTGACCGGACTGGCCGGCTCGGGGCCGGGATCGATCCGGGCGATCAGGTCGCGGCTCGTGACTTCGATCGGCTCCCCGGCCGGGGATAGCGAATCCGCAAGTCCGGGGTCCGGATCGACCGCGATCCGACCGGGGCCGGATCGGGTCAGGCTCGCGGTCGGCCCGTCTTCCCCGTACGCCCGCTGCACCACCAGCATCGTCCCGAGTTCGAGATCGGGGTCGACCGCCTCACAGCTCCCCAGCCGGATCATCCGCTTCACACCGAGCGCGGCGAGCTCGGTGACGATCACGGCCGAAGCTCCCCCGCCGGCTCCGGTCGACTGAACGGTCAGGCTGCCGGCGCCGAACCGGCCCAGGTAACCCCAGAGACCGCGGGCGATGTGGGTCATGCGCGGCTCTTCGGTGAGGGCCTGGGCCAGGGCGAAGGCCCGGCGCGGATCACCGACCAGGATGGCGTCCGGCGGCGAGGTGGCGAGTGGTTCCATCTTGAGCGTCATCACGGTCCCGTCCGGAGTGACCCTCCGGGAGCGGCAATCAAACCGAATACACTCGTGCCGTGAGTCGACCGGACGAAGACCAGGCCGGACAGGAAGGGGAGGACGCCGGCCAGCGGCCCCTCTCGGAGGGCCTGCGGGAGGCCGTGGAGGGTGCCTTCGCGGCGACCGGGCTGACCAGGGACCGGGCCCAGGAGTTGACCGGCCGGACCCGCGAGACGGCACAGGACATCGTCGGTGAGTTCTCCCGGATGGGTCAGGACGCACGTGGAGCCCTGGAAGGCCTGAGGCTGGTCAGCCGCGACGAGTTCGACTCCCTGGTCGACCGGGTGGAGGAGCTCGAGCGCCGGCTCGGGCAGGCCACCGGCGGCGCCGACGAGGGCGCTGACGGAGACTGAGGCCCGGTGCCCGCCCCGGGCGGAAGGGTGCTGATCGCCGGAGTCGCGACCCACTGGGGCCGGGCGCTGGCCGAGGCGCTCTCCGGTGACGCCGGGGTCGAAGTCGTCGGTCTCGACTCCGAACCACCGGCCGAAGGGCTGCCGGGAGTCCGATTCGTCGAGGCCGACCTGAGGAACCCCTCGGTGACCCGGGTGATTCCGGAGATCGATCCCGACCTGGTCGTCCACTGCGGAATCCTCTGGTACCCGGAGCACGGCGAGCCCTCACGGACTCTCCACGACATCAACGTGATCGGCACGCTCAACCTGCTGGCCGGTTGCGAGCGGGTACCGGATCTGAAAGCGCTGGTGGTGAGGGGATCGTCGGCGATCTACGGGACCGCCCCCTGTCGGCCGATGTTCTTCACCGAGGAGATGGCCGGCCAGGTGCCCCTCGTGACCCGATTCCAGCGAGATGTCGGAGAGCTCGAGGACTACGTGGAGGGGTTCGCCCGCCGGCGGCCCGAGGTCACCACATGCCTGCTCAGGTTCCAGCCGGAGGCGGGGCCGGGGCTCGACAGTCCGCTGTCGCGCTACCTCTCGCTACCGGTGGTTCCGGTCCAGCTCGGCTTCGACCCCCTGCTCCAGCTCCTCCACCCGGCCGACGCGACCGGGGCGCTGGTCCGGGCGGTCGAGAACCCGGTGCCTGGGCCGGTCAACGTCGCGCCCGACGGTTCGATCTCGCTGAGCCGGCTGCTCCGGTTGACCGGCCGGGTACCGCTTCCCCTGCCTCCCCTGGTCTCGGACTTCGCGGCCCGGAGGCTCGGTGGGCTGCTCCATGCTGCCGACATGCACAGTGACGCTCGGCTGTTGCTCAGGTTCGGCAGGGGGTGCGACAACCGCCGCCTGAAGCGCGAGCTGGGGTACCGGCTGGCCTTCGACTCCGAGGGGACGGCGCGGGACCTCGCCCGGCGCAGGCACGGCAGGTCGATTCCCATTGCGACCGCTTCGGTCGGGGGCCGGACTTGAGCTCCGTGCCGGCCACGCCGGAGCGGATCGGAGATGCCCTCGCCGTCCTCGGCCGGGCCGTCCGTCGGGCGCGGGGCGAGTACCGCGAGGACGAGTGGGGCTTCGACCGCGAGTTCGCCGAGTCGGTGCTGCCGGCCTTCGAGTTCCTTTTCGAGAGGTGGTGGAGGGTCGAAGTCGAGGGGATCGGGAACCTGCCCGGTCAGGGCCGGACGATGATCGTCGCCAAC
>JAUMBO010000019.1:2632-3173 GCA_032119635.1 Solirubrobacterales bacterium | reverse complement strand
CCACGACCCGCATCGCAGCGCTAGGCGCCTTGGGTCTGGTCATCGTCGCGCTCATCGTGCTCCTCCTCACGGGGGGCAAGAGTGGCTACACCTACACCTTGCTGTTCGAGAACGGCGGTCAACTCGTCGGGGGGAACGAGGTGAAGATCGGGGGCGTTCCAGTGGGCAAGGTCGACTCGGTCGAACTGACTGAGGATTCGCAGGCCGAGATCACGATCACCACGGAGGAACCGATCCCTCAGGGCACTTCGGCCGTGATCAGGGCGACCTCCCTCTCGGGGATTGCAAATCGGTACATCACCCTCAACCAGCCCTCCGGCAATCAGCCTGATCTCGAGGATGGCTCGACCATCACCCAGGTTGCGACTACCTCACCGGTCGATATCGACCAGCTCTTCAACACCTTCACCCCCGAGGCGCGCAAGGGGCTTCAGGACCTGATCCAGGGTTCGGCTTCTTGGTATGCCGGTAACGGCAAACTCAAGAACAAGGCCGTGAAGTACTTCGCCCCGTCACTGGTCCAGACCGACGAGTTGTTCAA
>JAUMBO010000019.1:0-2622 GCA_032119635.1 Solirubrobacterales bacterium | reverse complement strand
CGGCGCGCCGTGACGACCTCGCCGACGCTGTGTCCAGCTCCAACGAGGCACTCGGGGCGGTGGCGAGCGAGAACGCAAGTCTCGACCAAGGGTTGAGGTTTCTGGCTCCGACGCTCCGGCAGGCCAACACGACCTTCGTCAATCTCCGCTCGACTCTGACCGACCTCGAGCCGTTCATCGAGGCGACCGCCGACATCACCCCGGAGAATCTGACTCCTTTCTTGAAGAAGCTCAAGGGGGTCGCCGGTCAGGGGGTTCCGGTCTTCAAGAATCTCCGCTACGCCGTGAACCGACCCAAGAACGGTTACGACCTGGCTGACTTCACCGGCGGGTTGGTCGATCTCCAGCAGGCCGCGTCCACCTCCTTCCCGGCGACGATCGACGGAATGCAGTGCTCGGCGATCGATCAGAACGTCCCCGAGTGCGGCAACGAGTCGACCATGCCGTTCTTCGAGTTCGCTCGTCCCTACACCCCCGACCTCACCGGCCTGCTGGCCGGCCTAAGCCAGGTCGCCGGCTACTACGACGCAGACGGCCACTTCGTCCGGGCATCACCGGTCACCCTCACCTTCAACTACCTCGCCGGGAACCTGGTGCCCAACGCGCCTTCGGAGAAGTACGACCAGATGGCCTACGGAATCTTCGCCAGATGCCCCGGTGGGGGGACACAGGTGGCGGCCGACTCCTCGAACCCCTTCCTCGCCGGGGGTCAACTGACCGCGAACGAGTGTGACTCGTCGCAGATGCCGCCGGGGCCCCCATGAGGAGGCTCCTCTCGACAGCGGGAGTGCTTGCTGCGTTCGGGCTCGCTTTCTGGGCCTGGCCAGCAGAGGGCGGCGACGGAGGCCGGTACCTGGTTCGTGCGATCTTCGACAACGCGGGTTTCGTGGTCAAGGGCAATGAGGTTCGCGTCGCCGGTGCGACAGTCGGTCTGGTCGAGTCGGTCGATGTGACCCGTCCCGGAGAGATCGTCAGTCGGCGCGACGGCGGCGAGGCTATGGCGGGCAAAGCGGTGATCGTGATGGACATCACCGATGGCGGCTTCAAGGACTTCCGAGCGGACGCGAGCTGCATAGTCAGGCCACAGTCGCTGATCGGCGAGCGCTTCATCGACTGCCTTCCCACCCAGCCACGCGCCGCCGGAACCCCACCACCGCCGGAACTCGAACAGGTACCCGAGGGGCAACCAGGGGAGGGTCAGTACCTGCTGCCTCTGGAGAACAACGGCAAGGTGGTCGATCTCGACCTGGTGCAGAACGTGATGCGTTACCCGTACCGGGAGAGGTTCAGGATCATCTTCAGCGAGTTGGGCGCCGGTCTCGCCGCTCGGGGTGACGATCTGCGTGGTGTGATCAAGAGGGCGAACCCCGGTTTGCGGGCGACCAACCAGGTACTTCGGATCCTCGCCGAGCAGAGGGACTCCCTCGAGACCCTGGCCGAGAACGGGAACAAGGTCATGGCCCCGCTGGCCAGAGACCGGGCATCCCTGGTGGGCTTCCTGCGGAATGCGGCTATCTCCGCCGAGGCGACGGCCGAGCGCCGCCCGGCACTCGAGGAGGGGATCCGCAAGCTGCCGGCCTCTCTGGTGCAGGTGCGGAAGACGATGAACGAGTTGACCAAGGTTGGCAAGCAGGGAGCCCCGCTGATGGAAAACTTCAAGAAGGTCGCTCCGTACCTGAACGTCGCGACGAAGAAGCTCGCGCCTTTTGCCCAGGCGGGTATTCCGGCTCTCGAGTCGCTCGGTGACGCAGGTGACCTGGTCGGGCCCGACACGGCGGCCACCTACGCGAACGGCTTCTTCGGTGACCTGCAGGCTCTCGGCGACAACCTCGGCACGGTGCCTGACCCCGGCAACCAGTACTCGGTCTCCACGGCCACCGAGATCCAGAAGACCTTCGGAACCTTTGCTCAAACCAAGGGGATCGAGTACCTGATGGACGCCGTCTACAACCTCGCCGGAGCCACCAACGGCTACGACCAGTACGGCCACTTCCTGCGCGGAAACGTGCTGATCACCGGCTGCCCGGATTATCGCGGGACCCCGCTCTCAGGCTGTATCGCCAACTGGGGAGGCCGTACCTCGAGCGCCGCCCAGGCGCCTCTCTCGCGCTACATCGCTACCCCTCCGCCCGGGGCTCGCTTGCTGACCAAGCCGCCTACCGATCTCGAGGGCCTGCCGGAGATCGATCCCACCGACCCTGCTGAAGATGGGGGCGAGCCGGGGACCGAATCACCGACGGATCCGCCCACGGATGGGGCGGGGACCGGTCAGCCGGGGGTCTCCGGCGACCAGAGCGCCGAGAGGAATCTCACTCCGAGAGAGAAGGAGTCGCTGAAACAGAGCCGCGCTGCGATGGCACGGGCGGAGATCCTGCTCCGCTATCTGTTGGGGGTTGGCGGATGAACGGGCGGAAGCGAGTCCAGTCGCTGGCTGCAAGCCCGGTCATGGTCGGCGCGGTGACAGTGCTGGTCGCAACCGTCGCCGTGTTCCTGGCCTATCAGGCCAATACTGGCTTGCCCTTCGTACCGACCTATCGAGTCTCTGTGTTGGTGCCGAACGCGGCCACCGTCGTGCCCAACAACGAGGTCCGGATCGGCGGTGTGCAGGTGGGAACAGTCGAG
>JAUMBO010000018.1:0-9975 GCA_032119635.1 Solirubrobacterales bacterium | reverse complement strand
AGACCTGATGATGACGAGCCACCAGGAGACGTGGCTCTGGATAGGGACGATCGGCATGGCGCTCGGTGCCATCGCGATCCTCTCCCTGGGAAGGGGCCTGGGCAAGCACTCCCACCACGCGGTGGCGAGCTTCTTCGTCTGTGCGATCGCGGCGTGCTTCTACCTGTTGATGGCCTTCGGCCAGGGCGACCTCGTCGTCACTTCGAAGGACCTCGCCCTGACTCCGCTGGGAGTCGTCGGCACGGTCGACGCCCAGCTCGTCTACTACGCCAGGTACATCGACTGGATGTTCACCACTCCCCTGCTGCTGATCGGCCTGTTGGGCGTCGGCCTCGCCGCCGTCACCCAGGTCGGAGAGGCAATGCGCGAGCGGGCCGGGCTGGTTGCCGGCGTGATCGGTGCGGACGTGCTGATGATCATCACCGGTCTGTTCGGTGCACTGTCGCTCGACGACACGCACAAGTACATCTGGTTCGCCGTCAGCTGCGTCTTCTTCCTCGGCGTCCTGTTCGTCGTCTGGGGTCCGGTCCGGGCCGCGGCAAAGGCGCAGGGTGGCGAGATCGCGGCGCTCTACGACAAGCTCCTGGTAATCCTGACCGTGCTCTGGTTCATCTACCCGATCCTCTGGATCCTGGGTACCGAGGGAACCGGGACGATCAGCCTGAACGCCGAGGTCACGGTGTTCGCGATCATCGACCTGCTGGCGAAGGTCGGGTTCGGCCTGATTCTGGTCACGGGAATCAAGAAGCTCTCGGGCGCGGGTGCCTCCGCCCCGGCCGCTTCGACCCCGCAGGCCAACTGAGCGAACCAGCAGCCTGACGCCTTCGGCGCAGGCAGCGAAGAGGTCCGAAAGGCCCGTCCGGCGAAGAGCCGGGCGGGCCTTTCTCTTTGCCCGCTCCCGGGCCGTCGCCGGCCGGGGCGTTAGCCGACTTCCCGGAGGGACTGGGCCTCCGGAAGGAACTTGAGCCGCTTGAGGGCCGAGGTCTCGATCTGGCGGGCCCTCTCCCTGGTGATCCCGAAGGCGTCGCCACACTGCTCGAGGGTCCGGGGCGGCTCACCGTCGAGTCCGTATCTCATGGTCAGGACCGCCCGCTCGCGGTCCGGCAGGGCAGCGAGGGTGCGCCGGAGCGACTCGCCCCGCATCGCACTGGAGGCCTCGTCGAACGGCTCGGGCGAAGTCTCGTCGGCGAGCAGGTCCCCGAACTCTGCCCGGTCCTCCCCGTCGCCGACCGGGGTCTCGAGCGAGACGGGGTTCTGGTCGAAGCCCCGCACCTCCCGGACCTGGGCCGGGGTCCATTCGAGCTCCGCCGCGATCTCCCCGGTGGTCGGCTCGCGGCCCAGCCTCTGGACCAGCAGGCGCTCGGTCGCACCGACCCGGTTCAGCTTCTCGACCATGTGGTTCGGAATCCGGATCGAGCGGGACTTGTCGGCGACCGCCCGGGCGACCGCCTGGCGGATCCACCAGGTCGCGTAGGTCGAGAACTTGTAGCCGCGGCGGTAGTCGAACTTCTCGACCGCCCGGATCAGGCCGAGCGAGCCTTCCTGGATCAGGTCGAGGAAACCGAGGCCGCGGTCCCGGTACTTCTTGGCGATCGAGACGACCAGCCTCAGGTTGGCCTCGACCATCTGGCGCTTGGCCTCCATGTCGCCCCGCTCGATCCTTCGGGCGAGCGCCACCTCCTCGTCGGCGGTCAGCAGGCGGACCCGGCCGATCGCCCGCAGGTAGAGCTTCAGCGGATCGAACGATCCTTCCTCGCCTGGTTCGATCGCGGTCGGACCGGCCGGGGCCTCGTCTTCGCCCACCTCCGAGCGGGCCAGGGCCTCCTCGTCGGTGACGACCTCCACCCCGTCGCCCGCCAGCCGACCCTTCAGCTCGCCGAACATCTCGGGCGAGAAGTCGGAGTCCTCGAAAGCCTCGGCTACCGCCGAGGCGCTCACGTAGCCCCTCCGGCGTCCGTCCCGGACCAGCCCCTCGAAGATCTCCGCCTCTACCTCCAAAGTTCCTCCCTAAGCGCCCCGGTCCATCCTCGAACAAATCCGGCGCGAGGCCGGAGTCTAGACCCGGAAAGCAGCTCGCGCCTTCCTTTGGCGCCCTTCCGGTCCGCTCCCACACCCCGAAGGTCGGAAATGGCTACCCTTATCGGACGCAGTTCGGGAAACCCCCAAGCCCAGCCACCACCTGACCCAGCCATGAACCCCGAAACCGCCCTGCCCCGCGAAGGGGTCGACGTACAGGCAGGAAAGCCCGCCACCCGGGTCAGCCTCTCGCGGGTCGGCGTGACCGGAGTCGAGAAGGTGCTGGCGATCGGCGAGTCGGGCAGCTACCACGCCGAGCTCGACTGCTTCGTCGACCTCGGGCCCGACCAAGCCGGAGTCCACATGTCGAGGTTCGAGGAGATCGTTGCCGAGGCGATGGAAGAGGCCGCCCGAGGCCGCCAGCTACGGGCCGAACAGCTCGCCGCCCAGGTCGCGCAGCTCGTCCGGGAACGCCAGGGGGGCCTGAGGGCCGAGGTGACCGTGAAGGCGCGCTTCGCCGAGACGATGCCGGCGCCCGCCTCGGGGATTCCGACCCAGGAGATCTACACCCTGCTCGGCCGTGCGGTGGCCTCGGAAGGGGCGACCCGGATGGTTACCGGGGTCGAGGCCCAGGGGATGACGGCCTGTCCCTGTGCCCAGGAGATGGTCACCGACCTCGCCCGGGGCAGGCTCGGCGAAGCCGGATACAGCGAGGCCCAGGTCGAGGAGATCGTCGAGGCGGTCCCGATCGCGACCCACAACCAGCGGGGCATCGGCACGCTGTTCATCGGCTGCACCAATGGAACCGCCGACGAGATCGACGCGCGCGACCTGCTCCGGCTGGTCGAGAGCTCGATGAGTTCGGAGATCTACGAGCTGATGAAGCGACCGGACGAGCTGGCGGTCGTTGCCAAGGCCCATGAGCAGCCCAGGTTCGTCGAGGACTGCGTCAGGGAGATGCTCCGCCAGGTGGTCGAGACGTACTCCGACCTCGACGGCAACGCGTTCGTGATGGCCAGGCAGGAGAACCTCGAGACGATCCACCGCCACAACGTGGTCGCCGAGCGGTACGGCCTGCTCAGCGACATCAGGGCCGAGATCTCAGGGGACAGCCACAACCAGGCCCACCTGACGATGTCGGAGTGGCTCGAGGGTTCGGCCTGACCGGACCCTGGCCCCGCGCCTAGCCGGACCGGGCCCTCCGCTCGGCCGCCCGGCGCCTCAGACCGAAGAAGTAGTCCAGCCCGCTGACCACGGTGGCGACCAGGGCGAGGTAGACCAGCACCCAGACGGCTGCCGGGGCCGGGTCGAACAGGATCAGGCCGAAGACGGCCCCGATCTGGAGCACGGTCTTCACCTTCCCCATCCAGCTGGCCGCGATCACCACCCCGTCCTCGGCCGCGATCGCCCTCAGCACGGTGACCGCGAACTCGCGGGCAATGATCACCATCGCGACCCAGGCCGGCAGCCGGCCGAGCGAGACCAGGGTGACCAGGGCGGCGACGATCAGGAGCTTGTCGGCCAGCGGATCCATCAGCTTGCCGAAGTCGGTGACTGCATCGCGGGAGCGGGCGAAGTAGCCGTCGAGGCCGTCGGTCGCCGCGGCGAGGGCGAAGACGATCGCGGCGAGCGTGTCGCCGTACGGGGTCTCCCCCAGGAGCGCCACCACCACGACCGGAACGGCGAGGATCCGGAGCAGGGTGACCGTATTAGCGAGATTCAGCGGGACCATCGTCCGGCTCTTCCCTTCCGGGGTACCGGCCGCCGGGACGGCACGGCTCGGCTCAGGAGCCCGTCCCGTCCTCGGGCGAGCGCGTGAACTTCTTCGCCGGTTCGCCTTCGGCTCCCGACTCGTCGGCGGGGGCGTCCTCGCCCTCCGGAAGCTCGGCCTTCTCCTCACCGGAGACCGACTCCCTGAAGTTCTTCAGTCCCCTGCCGAGCGAGCGGGCGGCCTGGGGGATCCGTTTCGGTCCGAAGATCAGGATCACGATTGCCAGCAGGATCAAGATCTCGGGGAGACCGACCGACGGCAGGAAGGCAAGTGATGGAGCCATGATTTGCCTAGTCTAGGGGCCGTGTCTGGCGGAGGCGGCAGATCGGGGCTGGACGGGATCGAACGGGCAGTCGTCGGGTGCCGGAAGTGCCCCAGACTGGTCGCCTGGCGCGAGGAAGTCGCCTCCGACCCGCCGAAGCGATTCCGGGGCGAGGAGTACTGGGGCCGGCCGCTACCCGGGTTCGGCGACCCGGCCGCCCGGATCCTGCTGGTCGGCCTCGCTCCCGGAGCCCACGGGGCAAACCGGACCGGCCGGGTCTTCACCGGCGACCGCTCGGGCGACTGGCTCTACGCGGCGCTCCACCGGGCCGGCCTGGCAAGCCAGCCCGATGCCTGGGCGAAGGACGACGGCCTCGTCCTGACCGACGCCTTCATCACCTCGGTGGTCAAGTGCGCGCCGCCGGCCAACAAGCCGACCGTGGCCGAACGGGACGCCTGCCTGCCGTACCTCGAGGCCGAGCTGGAAGCGCTCGATCGGGTGAAAGTCGTGGTAGCGCTCGGATCCTTCGGGTGGGATGGCTTCCTAAGGGCATCGAAGGCGAACGGAATCGAGATCCCGAAGCCGAAGCCGAAGTTCGGCCACAGGGCCGAGGCCCGGATCGGCGACCGCCTGCTGATCGGCTGCTACCACCCCTCCCAGCAGAACACCTTCACCGGCACCCTGACCGAGGAGATGATGGACGCGGTGTTCGACCGGGCGGTCGGGGCGGCCCGGGCCTGATCAGCCCCCGCCCGACTCCCTGCGTCGAGCCCGGCTCCGGCGCTCACGGGGGTTGAGCCGGACGAGCGGTATCCAGAGCAGGAGGGCCCACGGCCCCACCAGCAAGACGAGGGGTACGGTCACCGCGAACAGTGCGGTCACGAACCAGCCGCCCTTGATCGAGACCTCGAGCTCCTCCCGGTACTCGGGGAACTCGAGGCCGGCCCTCCGCAGGTGGACCATCACCAGGGTCGACGTGAACGAGACCATTGTCAGGTTGAGCACGTAGACGACCCCGCTCAACGGGAAGTCCCCATACTCCCCGAGCAGCTCGGAAGAGAAGGGGATCAGGACGATGAACAGCAGATAGAGGACGAGCAGCCCCAGCATCCGGTGATCGAACTCCCCGACCATCCTCATCAGCCGGTGGTTGATGACCCAATAGCGGCCGATCACGGCGAAGCTGATCAGGAAGGCGACGAAGTCGACACCCTGATCGACGAACACCCGTTGCCAGACGTCCGAAGCCGACTCGATACCCCTCGGAACGTCGAGCTGGAGGACGAGCAGGGTGATCGCGATTGCGAAGACCCCGTCGGTGAAAGCGATCGCCCGGGAGAGGTCCCGGCCGCGTTCGAGACTGGCGAGATCCCTCTGACCTTCCACTCGATGATCGTGGCAACCGAACCGGACGGGCGGCGGCGCCCGATCTGGCGAGGTCGAGCATTCATTACCCTCGCCCGGATGGCGACACGTTTTCCAGAGATCGAGGGCAGGTCACTCGAAGACGAGGCGATTGCCCTGCCCGGCGGCCTCGACGGCTCGCTGAACCTTCTGGCTATCGCCTTCCACCGGACCCAGCAACGCGAGGTGGACACCTGGATCCCGCTGTTTCGAAACCTGGAAGACCGGGTGCCGGAACTGGCGGGCTACGAGATTCCGACGATCTCGGGGGGATGGAAGCCACTGCGGTGGTTCATCGACGGGGGGATGAAGGCGGCAATCCCGGACCCACTGACCAGACGGCGGACCGTCACCGTCTACGGGGACGTCAGCCGGCTGACCGAGGGGCTCGGACTCCCCGACCGCGACCGGATCGCAGTCATCCTGATCGACCGCAGTGGAGAGGTCTTCTGGATGACTCGGGGCCCGCTCGAGAGGGGAGCACCCCCCGGGCTGCTCGAAGCACTCTCACTCGGGGGATGAGCGGCCCGGCGATAACCCGGCGTTCCCTTATCGGCTCGGCGGCCGTGGGTGCTGCTGCGCTCGCCTCGGGTTGCGCGGCCGAGACCGGCCGGCGCTTCACCGGAAGGAAGGTCGTGGTCGTCGGGGCCGGGATGGCCGGACTCGGGGCGGCCCGCGTCCTTCGAGAGGCGGGTCTTCAGGTGGTCGTGATCGAGGCCCGGGATCGGATCGGTGGTCGGGTCCATACGGTCGAGAGGTTCGGGACCCGGATCGACCTCGGGGCTGCCTGGATCCACGACAGCAGGGGCAACCCGCTGACCGAAGTGGCCAGAAAGGCCGGTCTGGAGACCGTCCCGACCGTCTACGACCGGATCGCGCTCCGGCGCCGGGACGGCCGGGCAATCGGGAGTCCGGCCCTCGCCCGGGCACTCGGAGCAAGGGATGCGGTGGTCGAGCGTCTCTACCGCCTCTCCTGGCGAAATGGTGAGCGACCGCTCGGCCCGACCCTCCGGAGGCTGATCGACGCTCGTGTACGGGCCGGCGTCAACCGGGCAGCGCTCGAGTGGTTGCTCGGGGTCGACGTACCGCTCGACTGGGCGGCCGACCCGGGTGAGATATCGATCGAGGGCTTTGCGGAGGGGACGACCTACCGCGGAGGACCAGACCTGCTGATCGAGGGAGGGGCCGGGCAGCTGATCGATTGGCTGGCCCGCGACCTCCCGGTCCGGCAGGGTAACCCGGTCCGAGAGATCTCCCGGTCGCGGCGCGGTGTCCGGGTGACCCTCGCCTCGGGCGAGGTGGTCCGGGGCGACGGTTGCGTGGTCACGGTGCCGCTCGGAGTCCTCAAGGCCGGCGCAATCCGGTTCGAGCCGGCCCTTCCCGGGGGCCATCGCCGGGCGATCGGGCAACTCGGCTTCGGACTGCTGGACAAGACCTTCCTCTCGTACGGGTCCGCCTGGTGGCCGTCGAACGAGACCCAGCTGGGGACCGTCGGGGCCGGGATCGGGCGGACGATCTCCGCCTTCACGCTCGACGGGCTGACCGGCGAACCGCTGCTCTGCGGATTCACCGGGGCGAGGTTCGCCCGGCAGCTCGAGACAAACGGACCGGAAGGCGCCACCCCGGCGGTCGTCGGCCGCCTGCGACTGGGATTCGGCGGCGATGCCGTGCCGGACGCCGCGCTCTCGACCCGGTGGGGAGCCGACCGGTTCACCCGCGGCTCTTACTCCTTCCTCGCGGTCGGCTCGACCTCGCTCGACCGGGCCGTGCTCGCCTCCCCCGCCGGCCGGGTGATGGTCGCCGGCGAGCACACCAGCACCGACCGGCCCGCGACGATGGACGGAGCTTTGGTCGCCGGCCGCCGGGCAGCCCACCGCCTGCTGGCCCGGCTCGGGTAGGAGCCGTCGGTGGTGCCGACTCCGGTGCGTGTATATGACTACCCGGGTGATGGGCGAACCCGGAAGCAAGGTGATTTCCCTGATCGGGGTCTACGACGCCGAGGGCACGCTCGCCGGTGAGCTCCGGTACTGGATCGGCGCCCACCTGACCGGCTCTGCGCACTGCGCGCTATGCGAGATCACCCACGGCCTCTTTCGCGAGAAAGCCCAGTGGAGGGACCTGGCGTCGGCCCTCCCGGCCCCGTTCGAGGCGGTCCACCTCGACGAGCGCCCGGCCGATGTGATCGAGGCGAGCGAGGGCCGGACCCCGTGCGTCCTGGCGCGGCGGGCAGACAACTCGGTCGGGCTCCTGATGGGGCCAGAGGAACTCGAGGCGATGGGTGGCGACCCGGCCCGACTGGCGGTCGCCCTCGGCGATGCGATCCGGCGCGGGTATCCTTCGGACCAAGCGCCGACGTAGCTCAGTTGGTAGAGCACTTCACTCGTAATGAAGGGGTCAGCGGTTCGATTCCGCTCGTCGGCTTGAGACCCGGGCTGAGTCAGGCCGCCGTGGCCGGCTTCTCGCCGTCCTCGTCCGAGAGGACCTTGGTCAGGACCACCCCGACCACGATGAAAGCGATGCTGACCCACTCCGGGGCGCCGCCCGTGAAAAGCGTGAGGACCCCGATCACGGTCAGCCAGGGCGTGAAGGTCGCGAACAGCTCCTTCGTGCCCGGGGCGGTCTCTTCGCGCCCCTCACGGACCGCCTCGAGCTTGGCCGGGTACCAAATCGTGAACTGGGCGGCCATGATCATCGGCAGCGTCTGGATGATCCAGCCGGTCCAGATGTTGTTCGAGTTGTCGAGGACGGCGTCGCCGTAGAGGCCCGAAGCGGCCTCGATCCCGAAGGCGATCACCCAGACCCAGGAAATCAGGTAGTTCACCCGGAGGAACTCGGGCGTTCCCCAGACTTCCTTCGGGACGTCCTGCTTTGCGTACTGGAGGGTGAAGGGCTGGCGGATCAGAACGGACCCGAGGGCGAAGAAGAAGAGGGCGCCGTTGGCGACCTCGCCGCCCCAGAGCTCGAGCCAGCTCCGGGTGTCGGCCGAGGCGAAGGCGACCACGACCGCCAGCGCCCCGAAGAAGACGACGTCGGCGAACTCAAGGGCCTTCGGTGAGTAACCGCGAAGCCAGTTGATCGTCAGCACGAGCAGGGCCAGACCGAGGGCAAGTGCTGCCGAAAGCTCGAGGCGCCCCTGTCCCTCGACGATCGAAAAAAGAATCCAGGGCGCCAGCCCGACCAGCGGGTTCCCCATGACCGCGTCGAGGATCGAGCGGGCCCTTCCCCTTCCTCCGGCTGCTGCCTCCAACGCGCTCCTCCTCGCAAGGTTTGGGCCAGCCCGTCCGGCCCGCTTGGCAGAGCATCCCCTACCGCCGAGCGGCTGTCAATGGCAAGCCCCGGGCTGACGGCGGGCAGCCGTAACCTCCGACCCCCGTGTCCTACCCCGGCGACAACCCCCTCTCCGACCGGCGCTACCGCAGGCTGTTCTCGGCTCAGGTGCTGTCCCTGGTCGGGACCGGGGCCGGGACGGTGGCACTCGGGCTGCTCGCCTTCGAGCTGGCCGGGGCCGATGCGGGGCTGGTGCTGGGGATCGCCTTTGCGCTGAAGATGGTCGCCTACGTCTTCCTCGCTCCCCTGGCGGCCGGGCTCTTCTCGCGAACCGACCGCAAGAAGGTGATGGTCGCGATGGACATCGCCCGGGCGGTAGTCGTCGCCCTGATCCCGTTCGTGACCGAGATCTGGCAGGTCTACGTACTGGTATTCGCGCTCAGTGCCTTCTCGGCCGGCTTCACCCCGACCTTCCAGGCGACGATCCCGGACGTGCTCGAGGACGAGCCGACCTACACCCGGGCGCTATCGCTCTCGAGGATCGCTTACGAGCTGGAGAATCTGGGCAGCCCGCTGGTCGCGGCGGTGCTCCTGACCTTCGCCGGGTTCGACTCGCTGTTCGCCCTGAATGCCCTGACCTTCCTCGCCTCGGCGGCCCTGATCGTCCGGACCGCCGTGCCGGCCCGCAGGCAGCGCGACGAGGAAGGGCGCGACTGGAAGCAGACGACGATCGGACTCACCCTCTTTCGCAGGCGACCGGCTCTCCGCGGGATCGCCGCCCTCAACGCGACCGTCGCCCTGGCCGGCTCGATGGTGATCGTCAACACGGTCGTCTTCGTCAAGGAGTTCCTCGGTGGAAGCGACGTCGAGATGAGCCTCACCCTGGCCGCCTCGGGTGCCGGGGCGACCGTGGCCGCGATCCTCGTGCCGGGGATCCTCGAGCGGCTCCCCGAGAGGCGCGTCCTGATCGGGGGCGCCTGCCTCTTGCCGATCGGGCTGGGCCTCGGCTACCTGGTCGAGGGCGTGACCCAGCTGGCAGCGGTGTGGGTTCTGCTGGGGGTCGGACTCTCCCTGGTCCAGACCCCGATCGGACGGGTCCTGACCCGGATCGCCACCCCGGAGGAGCGTCCGTCGCTGTTCGCGGCCCAGTTCTCGATCTCCCACGGGGCGTGGCTGGTGGCCTACCCGCTCGCCGGTGCCCTCGGCGTGGCCCTGGGGGTCGAAGGGGCATCGGCCGCACTGGGTGTTCTGGCTG
>JAUMBO010000017.1:0-25094 GCA_032119635.1 Solirubrobacterales bacterium | reverse complement strand
GTCCGGACTCGCCGCTCAAGGTCTTTCTCACGGCGTCGCCCGAGGTCAGGGCCGCCCGGCGGGCGCACGAGGCCGGGGCGGAGGCCGAGACCGTCCGTGACTCGATCGAGCGCCGCGACCAGCGCGACTCCTCCCGCGACCACGGCCGCCTGGAGGTTGCCGAGGATGCGATCGAGGTCGACACCTCGGATCTCGGGATCGATGAAGTAGTCGATCGCCTCGCGGAGCTCGCGGCCGAGCGCGGAATCGCCTGAGGCAAGCGATGAGCTCTCGGGCTACAGTCGCGGTCGTCGGCTTCCCGAACGTCGGCAAGAGCACCTTGGTCAACCGTCTGGCCGGGGGGCGGGAGGCCGTCGTTCACGACGAGGCCGGCGTCACCCGGGACCGCAAGCGGGTTGCCTGCGAGTGGAATGGGATCACCTTCGACCTGCTCGACACCGGCGGAATCGATCCCGGGGACCGCTCCGAGCTCTCGGCGGAGGTGCGGAGGCAGGCCGGGATGGCACTGGAGGACGCCGACCTGGTCGTGATGGTGGTCGACGGCCTGGCCGGGATCAGGTCCGGCGAGCTCGATCTGGCCCGGCGACTCCAGCGGGCGGGGATCCCGGTACTACTGGCGGTCAACAAGCTCGACACCCCGACCTCCGGGGCGAGCGCAGCCGAGTTCCACAGGCTCGGACTGGGGGAGCCGCTCCCCGTCTCGGCGACTCATGGGCTCGGCACTGGCGATCTGCTCGACCGGGTGACCGGTCACCTCACCGAGCTGCCGCAGGTTGAACCCGGTGACGAGCCGGTCCGGATCGCGGTGGTCGGGAGGCCGAACGTCGGCAAGTCTTCACTCGTCAACCGGATCCTCGGGACCGACCGGGTGATCGTCTCGGGCGAAGCCGGAACGACCAGGGACTCGATCGACACCGAGGTCGAGGTCGACGGACGGCCTGCACTTCTGATCGACACGGCTGGACTCCGGAAGCGCTCCCGGATCGCGGGCACGGTCGGTCAGTACGCCCAGATGCGGACCGATCTGGCGATCGAGAGGGCGGATGTCGTGCTGCTGGTCTGCGATGCGACCGAAGGGGTGCGCTCGGACGACCTGCGGATCGGCGAGAAGGCGATGAAGGCCGGCTGCGCGACCCTCGTGGTCCTGAACAAGTGGGACGTGACCGACACCGATGTCGACGACGCCAGGGCCCGGGTGGCACAGAAGCTCAGGCTCCGCCCCGACGTGGTTACCTGCTCGGCCCTGACCGGCAGGAACGTGGACGGACTTCTGGCCCGGGCGATCGCCCTGGCTGACCGGGCCGCGACCCGGATCCCGACGCCCGAGGTGAACCGCCTGATCGCGGAGGTCGTCGGCAAGACGCCGCCCCCTTCGAAGCGGGGCCGGCGGCTCAACCTCCTCTACGGCGCCCAGATCGGCGAATCGCCACCGAGATTCTCGATCAAGGTCAACGACCGGAAGCTGATCTCCCGCGATTGGGCCTACCACCTCGAGAACCGGATGCGCGAGGAGTGGGGACTGGACGGTGTGCCGTTGGTCATCGACTTCACCGCTCGAGGTCGCTGACCGGCCTTTCCGTCTAGGGTTTCCGACCGTGGCACGACCGTTCGCAACCGAGGAGGAGAGATGACCGGACAGGCTCCGCTCAACGAGGGTGAGCACCTCTTCACCTCCGAGTCGGTTACCGAAGGTCACCCCGACAAAGTGGCCGACCAGATCTCGGATGCCGTGCTAGATGCCTGCCTTGCCGAAGACCCCGGGGCCCGGGTTGCCTGCGAGACCCTGGTCAACACCGGCATGGCCGTCATCTCGGGCGAGCTGACGACCTCGGCCTCGATCGACATCCCTTCGATCGTCCGCGACACGGTTCGCCGGATCGGCTACGACGACGGCGACCTCGGCTACTCGGCGGATGCGATCGCCGTGCTGGTTTCGATGGATGAGCAGTCGCCCGAGATCGCCCAGGGGGTCGACGCCGGCCTCGAGGTCCGGGCGGGCGACTCCGAGGATGAGCTGGACTCGGCCGGGGCCGGGGACCAGGGGATGATGTTCGGCTACGCGACCGACGAGACCGACGTCCTGATGCCACTGCCGATCCTGGTCGCCCACCGCCTGTCCGAGCGCCTCGCCGAGGCGCGCCGGGAGGGGGCGGTCGAATACCTCCGCCCGGACGGCAAGACGCAGGTGACGGTCCGGTATCGCGATGGCGAGCCGGTCGGGATCGAGCGGATCCTCGTCTCGACCCAGCACGACCCCGGCGTCGATCTCGAGACCCGTATCCGGCCGGACGTCTGGGAGGCCGTGGTCGTCCCGGTGCTCGATTCGGGCTTCGGGGAGTTGGCAGACCGCGACGCGCTCTACGAGTCGCTGCTCGTCAACCCGACCGGCTCCTTCGTGGTCGGGGGCCCGGTCGGAGACGCTGGGCTGACCGGGCGCAAGATCATCGTCGACACCTACGGCGGTGCCGCCCGGCACGGAGGCGGTGCCTTCTCGGGCAAGGACCCGTCGAAGGTCGACCGCTCGGCCGCCTACGCCGCGCGCTACGCCGCCAAGAACGTCGTCGCCTCGGGGCTCGCGAAGCGGTGCGAGGTCCAGGTCGCGTACGCGATCGGGGTTGCCCATCCGGTCTCCCTGATGGTCGACACGTTCGGGACCGGCAGGATTCCCGACCGCGAGATCGCGGAGCTGGTCAAAGCCGCCTTCGACCTGAGACCGGCCGCCTTCCGCGGCTACCTCGACCTGAATCGTCCGATCTACGGACAGACGGCCGCCTACGGCCACTTCGGCCGCGAGGGCGAGGACTTCACCTGGGAGCGAACCGATCGGGTCGATGCGCTCTCGGGGGGCTAGACGAGGCCGGACCCTCCCTGGAACCGTTCGACGAGGTTCTGGGTCGAAGCGTCTAGTTCGTCCAGTCCCTTGCTCTCGGTCAGCGCCGGCACGATCTGGCCGGCCATCTCCTTGCCCAGCTCGACCCCCCATTGATCGAAGGAGTCGATTCCCCAGATCGCTCCCTGTACGAACACCGAGTGTTCGTACAGGGCGACCAGGGAGCCGAGCGTGCGGGGCGTCAAACGATCGAGCAGCAGGGTCGAGGTCGGCCGGTTGCCGGGGAAGGTCCGGTGCGGGACCTGCTCCTCGGGGATCCCGGCCTCCCGCGCCTCGGCAGCCGTCCGGCCGAAGGCGAGCGCCCTGCCCTGGGCGAGCGCGTTGGCGACCAGCAGTTCCTGCCCGCCGACCGAGTCGTCGTCGGGCAGCCGGAAGGCGATCAGGTCTGCCGGGACGGGATCGGTCCCCTGGTGGAGCAGCTGGAAGAAGGAGTGTTGGGCGTTGGTGCCGGGCTCGCCCCAGTAGACCGCTCCGGTCCGGTGGGCGACCGGGTCGCCTTCACGGGTGACCCGTTTGCCGTTCGACTCCATGGTCAGCTGCTGGAGGTAGGCCGGGAACCGGGCAAGCCGGTGGGAGTAGGGGATCACGGCCGTGCTCGGGAAGCCGAGAAAATTCCGGTTCCACACCGCGAGCATGCCGTGGATCATCGGCAGGTTGGAGCGGAACGGTCGTTCCCGGAAGATCTCGTCGACCTCGTGGAAGCCGGCCAGCAGGTCGTGGAAGCGCTCCGGGCCGATCGCCAGCATCGTGGTCAGCCCGATCGCCGAGTCCATCGAGTACCGCCCGCCCACCCAGTCCCAAAAGACGAACATGTTCTCCGGGTCGATCCCGAAACGGGAGACCTCCTCGGTGTTGGTCGACACCGCGACGAAGTGCCGGGCGACGGCCTCCCCATCGGCCCCGAGGCCGTCGATCAGCCACTCCCTCGCATGGCCGGCGTTGGTCATCGTCTCAAGGGTGGTGAAGGTCTTCGAGCAGATCACGAACAGGGTCTCGGCCGGATCGAGGCCGGCAAGGGCCGAGCCGAGGTCGGCCCCGTCGACGTTCGAGACGAAGCGGAAGTCGAGCCGGTCGGTGGCGAATCCGGACAGGGCGGCGTGGGCCATTTCGGGACCGAGCGCGGAACCTCCGATACCGATGTTGACCACGTTCCGGATCGGCTTGCCGGAATGGCCGGTCCACTCGCCGAGGCGGACCCGGTCCGAGAAGTCGGCCATCCGAGAGAGGACCTCGTGGACCTGGCGGACGACGTCGACCCCGTCGACCACCAGTGAGCGCTCGGGCGGCATCCGGAGCGCCACGTGCAGAGCCGGCCGATCCTCGGTCGTGTTGATCCTCTCGCCCCGGAACATCGCATCGCGCAGCTCGGCCACCCGTCGCTCGGCGGCCAGCGCCTCCAGCAGGTCGAGGGTCCGGGGGTCGAGGCTCTGCTTGGAGAAGTCCATGTGAATTCCCGGGCCGTCGACCGTGAGCGACAGGGGACGCTCTGGGTCATCCTCGAACATCTGCCGAAGGTCGGTTCCGGCCAGCTCGCGGGCCTGCCCGGTCAGGGCTTCCCAGGCGCCGGTCTCGCCCGGGGAGGACATCTTCAGCCCCCCGCCACCTGGACCTTCGCCGCTTCGGTGATCGCCTCGACCGTGAAGCCGAAGTGAGTCCGGAGATCCTTGAACGGAGCCGACGCACCGAACCCGTCCATCGCGATCATCGCCCCGTCCGGGCCGACGTACCGGTCCCAGCCGAGGGGGGAGGCCTGCTCTATCCCGACCCGGGCCGTGACGGCGTGGGGGATGACGGAGTCGCGGTAGTCGGGATCCTGTCGCTCGAAGGCCTCCCAGCAGGGCAGACTGACGACCCGGGCCCCGATCCCGTCGCCGGCCAGCGATTCGGCCGCGTCGAGCGCCAGGTGGACTTCGCTCCCTGTCGCTAGCAGCAGCACGTCGGGCTCTCCATCGGGATCGGAGAGGACGTAGCCACCGCGCATCAGGCCCTTGGCCGGTGCCAGCTCCGAGCGGTCGAGGTTCGGTATGTCCTGCCTGGTCAGGACGAGAGCGGTCGGCCCCCCGGTCCTCTCCATCGCGTACCGGATCGCCTCTGAGGTCTCGTCTCCGTCGGCCGGCCGGACCACGTCGAGCCCGGGCATCGCCCTGAGCGAGGCGAGCTGCTCGACGGGTTGATGGGTCGGCCCGTCCTCACCCAGCCCGATCGAGTCGTGGGTCAGCCAGTGGATGACCGGCAGCTCCATCAGGGCCGAGAGCCGAATCGCCGGTCGGGCGTAGTCGGAGAAGATCAGGTAGGTCGACCAGACCGGCCTCATCCGGCCCAGCGCAAGACCGTTCGAAAGGGCGGCCGACTCATGCTCTCGCACCCCGAGGTGGAGCCCCTGGCCGGTTCGTTCACCCGGCTCGAAGGTGCCCGAGACCTCGGGGTCGAGGCCGCTCGATGCCGAGCCGGTCAGGTCAGCCGATCCACTGACCAGCCAGGGGACCTTCGGCGCGATCGCCCGGAGTGCTTTCTGGGCCGCCTTCCTCGTCGCCACCTCGGTTCCGGCCTCGAACGAAGGCAGGTCGGAATCCCAGCCCTCGGGCAGCGCCCCGTCGTCCATCATCGCGACCATCTCGCGCTCCGACGGAGGTGCCGCCTCGAGTCTCGACTGCCAGGCCTCCCGGAGTTCCCGGCCGCGTGCACCGATGCCGTCGCGGAAGAACTCGGGGACCCCGTCGGGCACGAGGAAGTGGGCATCCTCGGGCCAGCCGTAGGCCTGCTTGGTCAGCCGGGTCTCCTCCTCGCCGAGCGGCGAGCCGTGGACTCCGGCCGTGTCGACCTTGTTCGGCGAGCCGAACCCGATGTGGCTGTGAACGATGATCAGGGTCGGCTTCCCGTCCTCGGCCCGAAAGCCCTCGACCGCGGCGCTGAACGCATCGAGGTCGTTCGCATCCTCGACCACCGTGACCGCCCAGCCCATCGAACGGAACCTTGCGGCCGTGTCGTCGGTGAAGGTCAGGTCGGTGCTGCCGTCGATCGAGATCCGGTTGCTGTCGTAGATCCAGCAGAGATTGGAGAGCTGCTGGTGACCCGCCAGCGAGGCGGCCTCCTGCGAGACGCCCTCCATCAGGTCACCGTCGCCGCAGATCGCGTAGACGTCATAGTCGAAGAGCTCCGGACCGAAGGTCGCCTTCTTCCAGAGTCCGGCAATCGACATACCGACCGAGGTGGCCACGCCCTGTCCGAGCGGGCCCGTAGTGGTCTCGACCCCGACGGTCAGATGCGACTCCGGGTGGCCGGGAGTGGGGGAGCCGAGCTGGCGGAAGTTCTCGATGTCGGCCAGCGAGATCGCCGGCGTCCCGTCAGGTCTGGTGACCCCGGTCAGGTGGATCATCGAGTAGATCAGCATCGAGGCGTGGCCGGCCGAGAGCACGAACCGGTCGCGGTTCGGCCACTCCGGGTCGGCCGGGTCGTAGCGCAGGAACTCCTGCCAGAGCCGGACCGTGATCGGGGCCAGGGCCATCACGGCGCCGGGGTGACCGGAGTTCGCCCGGTCGATTGCGTCGATCGAAAGGGTGCGGACCGTATCGATCGCCAGCTGTTCGTTACCGCTCGCTCGATCCGCCTCGTTCACGCGCGGCATCCTAACTATCGGGGGCGGCGGTCCGGGCCAACGTTCCGGCCGGGCTCAGAGGGAGTCGTTGCCGGAGCCCCAGGCGGCACCCCGGCGGACGGACTCGACCACCCCTTCGGGGTCGGCGACCCCGCTGAAGACGAACAGCGTTCCGGCGGCTCCGGAGGCGGTGTCGAAGTCGACCTCGCCGATCCCGAGCAGCCGCTCGACCGGCGACTGTGTCCAGGAGACGTTCTGGACCCGGTCGAGACGGGTCTCCTCGACCTCCTTCGAGAGCACGCCCCTGCTGAGGTGGAGGCGACGGTCGGTGACCGTGTAGACGGTGGAGGCCCGCTTGACCAGCCCGGCCAGCACGGTCGCCCCGACCACGATCACGACGATCAGGAAGAGGTGGAGGAAGCCGGCGCCGAAGAGCCTCAGGGCGAGGGTGATCAGGGCCGCAAGCGCGATCCCCTTCAGGTAGAAGGGAATGATCGATCTCCAGGAGGGATTTCCCTCGTAGATCACCCGCTCGCCGGCATCGGGACTGAAGCCCATGGGGCGAGGATAGCCGGGACCTGCCCGTCCGGACACCCCCGTAATTTGGACAGGTGAGAGTCGCCAGGGTCGAGCCGCTGACGACGGCCCGCGCCCTGCGGGGCCCGTTCGACTACCGGATTCCGGATGATTTCGGGGCACTCGAGGTCGGAGCGGTGCTGGAGGTCCCGTTCGGGAGGCGCAGGGTGGTCGGCGTGGTGGTCGAGCTCGCGTCGGAGTCCGAGTTCCCCGAGGACAGGTTGCTCGAGCCGGTGCGGAGGCTCGGTCCGGGCACGACCCCGGAACTGGTCGCGGTCGGGCTCGCGGTGGCCGAGGAGTACTGCTCCACCCCGGCCCGGGGGCTCGGGCTGGTGCTTCCCCCCGGGACGGGGGTCGGCGGCCGGAGGGTGAAGGAGCGGACCGAGCGGGTCTGCAGCCTGACCGACGAGGGAGCCCGGGCGCTCGAGGACGGGACCCGCCTCGGCGCGAAGCAGCGGGTCGCCCTCTCGGTGCTGGCCGGCGGCTCGATGAGCACGGCGCGCCTGGCCGGCGAGGCGGGCGTTCCCTCGTCGACCGTGAAGCGCCTTGCCGAGCGAGGGCTGGTCGAGCTGGGCGAGAGTCGGGTTCGCAGGACGCCCGAGCATCGGCAGGTGGGTGGCGCCGGGGGTCGCCCGGAGGAGCTGACCCCGGAACAGGCTCGGGCCCTGGAGCGGATAGTCGGGGCGATCGGTCGGGACGGAGGGGTCGAGCCGACCAGGTTCCTGCTCTCCGGCGTGACCGGGTCGGGGAAGACCGAGGTCTACCTGGGGGCGGTCGAGGCGACGCTGGCGGCCGGACGGACGGCGATCGTACTCGTCCCCGAGATCGGCCTGACTCCCCAGGCCGTCAGCCGATTCAGGGCCCGGCTGGGCGATACGGTCGCCGTCCTTCACTCGGGCCTGACCGACGGCCAGCGCCACGACGAGTGGGAGAGGCTCCGAAGGGGGGAGGCCGAAGTCTGCGTCGGTCCCCGCTCGGCGATCTTCGCCCCGCTGGAAGGCCTCGGCCTGATCGTGATCGACGAGGAGCACGACCCCTCCTACAAGCAGGAGTCGGACCCTCGCTACGACGCCCGTCGGGTAGCCGAGCTCCGAGCGGGCGAGAACGGGGCCGTCCTCGTCCTCGGGACGGCGACCCCGCGCCCCGAGACATGGCTCTCCTGCGAGCACCTCGTGCTTCCCTCGCGGGTCGATGGCCTCGGCATGCCACCGGTCGAGGTGGTCGACATGCGCGAGGCCCCGCCCGGAACGGGCGCCTTCCACCCGGACACGGTCGAGGCGCTCGCCGAGGTTCGCGAGAAGGGGGAGAAGGCGATCGTGATGATCAACCGCCGTGGTTTCGCGCCGTGGCTCACCTGTCGGACCTGTGGCCACCACTGGGGCTGTCCGAACTGCGACGTTTCGCTGATCGTCCACCGCGATCCCGACGCGCTGGTCTGTCATCACTGTGCCCACCGAGAGGCCCTGCCGGCCTCCTGCCCCGAGTGCTCCGGCACGACCCTGGCCAGGAGCGGGGCCGGAACCGAACGGATCGAGCGGGAGCTGACCGGATTGATGGCCCCGATGGAGGTCTTCCGGCTAGACGCCGACACCGGGGCCTCGGGTGGCCACGGCGAGATCCTCGAGCAGTTCGACCGCTCGCCGAGCGCGATCCTGGTCGGGACCCAGATGGTCGCCAAGGGGCATGACTTCCCCGAGGTCACCCTGGCGGTCGTCCTCGATGCCGATGCGACACTCCGCTTCCCGGACTTCCGGGCCGAGGAGCGGACGTTCGCCCTGGTCACCCAGCTGGCCGGCCGGAGCGGCAGGGGACCGGCCGGTGGCCGGGTCATCGTCCAGACGCTCGCCCCCGGTGCGCCCTCGATCCGGAGCGCTTCGAGCCACGACGCGAAGGGGTTCCTCGAAGGGGAACTCGAACGCCGCAGGGCGCTCGACTATCCGCCCTTCTCGGATCTCGTCCGGCTCGTCTTCGCCTCCGAGGACGAGGCCCGGGCAACGGCGATCGCCGAGCGTGCCGCGGAGGACGTATCCGGGCGGCTGAACGACGACTCGGTACTGCTCGGACCGGCCCCGATGTTCCGGGCCCGCGGTCGGTACCGGATGCGGATCCTGGTCAAGACGGGCGACCGGGGCGGCACCGTCCTGGCGGTCAGGGAGGCAGTCGAGGGACTGGGTGCGGAGGGTCTGTTGCGAGGCGTCGTACTCAGTATCGATGTCGATCCACAGTGACTGGCTGGTCCGCCCCCGGTGGCTACACTCGAAGCGATGAGTGAGGAAGACGAGCGGCAGCCGAACGAAGAAGAAGAGGAGAACGCCGAGCAGCGCGCCGAGCGGCTCAGGCGCAGGGACGCGGCGATGTCGCGGATCGTCCAGTTCGGTGACCCGGTGCTCAAGAGCAGGGCCTCCCAGATCGATGCGTTCGGCGACGAACTGGCCGCCGAGGCGGCGACGATGATCGAGCTGATGAGGGACGCCTGGGGAGTCGGCCTGGCCGCGACCCAGCTCGGTCGGCTGAGGCGGCTCCTCGTCTTCGAACCGACCGGGGACGAAGGGCCGACGGCGCTGGTCAATCCCGAGGTCGAGTGGGTATCGGAAGAGACCGACCTGATGGTCGAGGGCTGTCTCAGCATTCCCGGGATCGCGGTGGAAGTCGAGCGTCCGGTCGCCGGCCGGTTCAGGGGTCTCGACCCGGGCGGTGAGCCCGTGCTGCTCGAGCTCGAGGGCCTGGCCGCCAGGATCATTCAGCACGAGATCGATCACCTCGACGGGGTGCTGATCCTCGACCGGACCACCCCGGAGCACCGACGGGAGGCACTCGGGGCCCTGAGGCGGGGCGAGATCTGGTCCCCCCCGGAGCAGGACGGGGAAGCGACCGAAGAAGCGCTCGTTTGAGCGGTGGCCCGTTCCTCGGCACCTCCGGGTTCGCAGCCCGGGTACTCGACCGGCTAGCCGGCTCGGATCACCGTCCGTCGCTGGTCGTGACCCTTCCCGACCGCAGGCAGGGAAGGGGACGACGGGAGGTCGAGTCGCCGGTCGCCGCCCGGGCCGGGGAGCTCGGGATCGAGGTCCTCAAGAGCGAGGACGTGAACGGCGTCCCGGATCGCGACCGAATCGTCGCCGCATCCCGGGATTCCGGCTGGGCTTCGATCTGCGCCTTCGGCCAGCTGATCAGGGAGCCGCTCTTGAGCGAGGCCCCGATGCTGAACGTCCATCCTTCGCTGCTTCCCAGGTGGCGAGGTGCGGCACCGATCGAGCGGGCGATCATGGCGGGCGACGAGGAGACCGGGGTCTGCGTGATGAAGCTGGTCGCCGGCCTCGACTCGGGACCGGTAGCCCTGACCGAGACCACGGGGATCGGACCGGATGAGGACTTCGGTGAGCTCTCTGCGAGGCTCGCTGACCTCGGTGGCGAACTCCTGGTCAGAGCGCTCGACCTCGCTGCGAACGACGGGATCGAGTGGCAGGAGCAGGACGATGCCCGGGCGACCTACGCCGAGAAGATCGAGAGGGCCGAACGGGAGGTAGATCCAGGCCAGACCGCGGCCCAGTGTCACGACCGGGTCCGGGCACTGACCCCCCACATCGGCGCCTGGGTCGAGGTCGGCGAAGGCCGGCTGGGCGTGGTCGAGACCCGGGTCGAGCCGGAAGCGTCCCCGGACGCCGGGAGCTTCGCCGAGCGGGAGGGAAGGCTCCTGCTCGGCTGCTCCGACTGTGCCCTCGAGCTGACCCGGGTCAAACCGGAGGGCCGCTCGGACATGGACGCCGCCGCCTACCTGAGGGGCTACGGCCTGCCCGGCGCCTGATGGGCGAGTTGACGGCCGGGCGGCAGGTTGCCATCTCGGTCCTGAGACGGACCTTCGAGCAGGGCGAGTTCACCGAGCGGGCCTTCCGTGAGGAGGCCGACCGGGCCGGACTCGACCGGCGGGAGAGGTCGCTGGCCCAGTTCCTCTCCTTCGGCTCGGTCCAGCGAAAGGGGACGACCGACCGGATCGTCCGGGGCTTCAGTCGAAACCGGGGCTCCCGGCCCGGTCCAGCGGTAGCGGCGGCGCTCAGGCTGGCCCTTTTCGAGCTCTTCTTCGCGCGCTCGCCGGCCGAGCACGCAGTGGTCGACCAGGCGGTCAGCTACGTGAAAGAGGCCGGCGAGGCCAGGGCCGCTGGTTTCGTCAATGCGGTGCTGAGACGGGCGACCCGTGAACGGGCGGCGATCGAGGACCGGCTGGGCCGGACCGGGTCACCGGAGGAACTTGCGTTCTCCTGCTCGCTTCCGCTCTGGCTCTCGCGGATGTGGTGGGAGGAGCTGGGACCGGAGAGAGCGAGGCCCCTGGCCGCAGCGATCAACCTTCCCCCGGAGCGGTGCGTCGAGCTGAACTCCGAGCGGATCGAGGCCGCAGGTCTGGAGCCGACGGCGGTGATCGAGCGGATCGCCGGCGGGAGCGGTGGGGATTCCGAGGGGGAGGGAATCGAGGTGTTGCCGGCCGAGGGGCCGTGGCCGCTGGCCCCGAGGTGGCTGTTCACGGTCTCCGGCTCGCTCGAGGCGGCCGAGCAGCTCGCCGCCGAGGGGCTGTTGACGATCCTCTCGCGGGGCTCCGCGGCAGTGGTCGAGGCGCTTGCACCGGAGGAGGGGGAGAGGGCGCTCGACCTCTGCTCGGGCCCGGGAACGAAGACCGGCCTGATCGCCGGTCGGGTCGGCCGGTACGGAAACGTGGTCGCGGTCGAGCCAGAGCCCGAACGGGCCGACGACGTTGCCGACCGGGTCGAGCGCCTCGGCTTCCACAACACATTGGTCGTCGAGGCCGATGGCCGCGATGCCGAGATCCTGGCCGACTTCGAACGGATCCTGGTCGATGCCCCCTGCTCGGATCTCGGGGCGCTTGCCTCCCGTCCCGATGCCAGGTGGCGGAAGAGCCCCGACGTGGTCGAGCGGCTGACCGGCCTTCAGGCCGCCCTGCTCGATCGGGGGGCGTCCCAGCTCGCGCCCGGGGGAACCCTCGTCTACTCGACCTGCACCATCTCGCGGCGCGAGAACCGCGACCAGGCGATCGGCTTCGCGGCCCGGTCGGACCTGGCGATCGACGACCTCGGACGACTGTCGCCCGGACTCGCCGATCCTTCGGATTCCCGCTTTCTCCAGATCCTGCCCGACCGGGACCGGACCACGGGATTTTTCATCGCCCGCTTCCGAAGCCGGCAACTGCCGGGGGAAGCTGGATAATGGCCGCCGTGGAAGGTGCCCCCGCCGAAGAAACCCAGGATTCCGCCCCGCGCCCGGCCGGCACCGCCTGCCCGGACTGCGGCGAGCCCTGGCTGCGCCCGACCCAGCTGCCGGGCCGCCTCCGCTGCGTCTACTGCCTGACCCGGTTCGAGCTGGTCTCGCACTGCCCGGACTGCGGCAACCACCAGACGATCGTCCGGATGAGCACGCCCGAAGACATGCGCTGCCGGGACTGTGACGGCTCGCTGCTGAGGCCCGTATGAGCCCCGCCACCGACAGGCCGGCTGCCTTCGAGGGCCGGAGGGTCGCCCCCTCGATCCTCTCGGCCGACTTCGACCGTCTCGGCGGGGCGCTCGACGAGGTGCTCGATGCCGGTGCGCGGGTGATCCACTTCGACGTGATGGACGGGCGCTTCGTGCCACCGATCACGATCGGTCCCGTCGTCCTTTCCTCGATAGCCGATCGGGTTCACGATGCCGGCGGCGTGATCGACGTCCACCTGATGGTCGAGGCGCCGGAGCGCCAGTTCGCCGAGTTCGCAAAGGCCGGTGCCGACGCGATCACGTTTCATGCCGAGGCAACCGACCACGCCCACCGGGCCCTCTCGGCCATCCGCGAGGATGGCTGTCTCGCTGGGGTGGCGATCAACCCCGGAACCCCGGTGGCAGCACTGGCCGAGGTCGGCCGGCAGGCCGACATGGTGCTGGTCATGTCGGTCAACCCGGGCTGGGCCGGTCAGTCCTGGATCGAGGGGTCCGACGGCAAACTGGCCGAGGCCAGGGAGCTGGCCCCGGACGCCCTGATCGAGGTCGATGGTGGAGTGGACACCACCACGGCGGGGCTTGCCGGCGCCGGCGGTGCCGACCTGCTGGTCGCCGGCTCGGCGATCTTCGGTGCGGACGACCCGGCCGCCGCCTACGAGGCGATCCGGGACGCAGCGGGCGCCGTCTAGGGCGCGCCCTCCTCAAGGCCTGCCAGCTTCGTCTCGATCTGCTCCGGCGTCCCTTCGAGGGGCAGGTCGGTCTCGATCTCGCGCGGCCGGCGGTAGATCAGGACGAGTGTGGCGAGCAGGATCAGGGCGGTTACCGAGAAGCCGATCTCGACCCGAAGTGCCCCGTCTGAGATCAGTGGCACCAGGGTCCAGACGATGAAGAAGACGGCGCATCCGATCCACCGGATGGCTGCCCGGCGGGCCTGCCCCTGGGCGAGACAGGCCTGGTTGACGGTCACCGCCGCCAGGTAGAGGCCCATCCCGGCGGTGACGATCAGCAGGTCGACCCTGGCGTAGCTGAACTTGTCCGAGAAGGCGAGCTGCATCAGGGTCGGGCCGGCGATCAGGACGACCGCGGCGGTGAGGGCCGTGAACGCGGTCACCCCGGCGAGGACCATCCGGACCGAGCGGTGGAACTCCTTCTCGGACTCTGGGTCGTGACTGTGGTGGAGGGCCGTCAGGTGGGGGAGGATGCTGGTCGACACGGCCTGGAAGAGCTGCAGCGGGGCCCGGGCGAGCATCAGGACGTTGAAGATGAAGCCGGCGGCGGCGACGCCCTCGATCCCCCGGATGAGGAGCGGCCCGGCGTTGAGGAAGATCTGCTCGCCGAGCATGATCAGGAAGACCGAGCCGACGAACCCGGCGCCGTGGGTCAGCGAGAAGTCCCCCTCGTCGGTGCCTGCCCCGTCGTCGCTTTCGGCCGAGCGGGCGGCGGTCCTGCGACTCCGGGCCCCGATCGCGAACGGGACCACGAGCAGGCTGAGCAGGGGCGCGGCGAGGATGCCGAGCGCGATCATCGACTGGCCGGTGAAGATGCCGACCCCGACCAGCACCGCGAACATGGTCCGGAAGAACGACTCGGAGAGGATCAGGGCCGTGAACGGGCCGAACTTCTGGAGCCCGGCCAGGTATCCGCGGGCGAAGTAGCTGGCCGCGTAGAAGAGGACCGCCCCGACGAAGATCCAGTAGAGCGTCTCGTTGCCCCCGAACAGGTCGGTCAGCGGTCCCTTGAAGATCAGGGCGACGATGGCCAGGGTGACCGCAAGCGTGCCCTGGATCCGGACCGCCACCCGAACCGGTCCGAGCTCGGTTCCGCCCCGCTCGATGTTCTCGGCGATCTGGCGGGAGAGCAGCTGGTCGACCGGGCGGTAGAGGACCGAGACGGTGATGAAGACGGCCGACCAGAGCACGGTCAGCTCCCCGTAGTCGACCCGGCTCAGCTGATGGGAGGCGATGAAGAAGTAGACGTAGGTCAGCAGCCCGGTGAGCCCGACCCCGACCGACAGCAGACTCGCCCGGCGCCCGTATTCCCTGGAGCCCTTCGCGGGCGAACCGCTTCCCTCGGGTTCGGTCAAGCGATCAGACCGCGGTTTCGCGGCGCTCCTGCTCTGCCTGATGGGCAGGGGGCACCCCGAGTTCCAGCTCGACCCGCCTGACCCGCTCGAAGACCCGCTGGGTCATGACCCGCTGTCCGGCGAGCAGGTCGCCGATGATCCCGAGGGCGAACAGCTGGACCGAGGCAATGAAGAGGACCGCACCGAGCAGCAGCGACTGGATGTGGCCGTCGCGGTCGCCGTTCAGGATCCAGTCGGAGAGGAACGGCGTCCAGGCTCCGAGGGCGGCGATGAAGGCGATCAGGGCGAGGACCGAGAAGACCTTCAGCGGCTCGTAACGGGTGTAGATCCTGAGGATCGCGAGGCCGTTTCGACGGACGTAGCCGCCGGTCGAGTCGAAGAGCCGGGACTCCCGGGTCTTCGGGTTCGTCCTGATCTGGACTTCGTCGACCGCGATCCGGGTCTTGCCTGCCTGGATCAGGGTTTCGAGCGTGTAGGTGAAGTTGTCGACCACGACGAGCTGGAGCGCGGCTTCACGACTGTAGGCCCGGAACCCGGAGGTCGCGTCGGTGATCCCGGTTCCGGAGAGTCGTCGGACGACCCAGCTGCCGAGCGACTGCAGGGCCTTCTTCGCTGGAGAGAAGTGGGCGATCTCCGAGACCTCCCGGTCACCGACCACCATCTCGGCTTCGCCGGCGACGACCGGGCCGACCAGCAGGGCGATGTCCTCGCCCCGGTACTGGTTGTCGGCATCGGTGTTGACGATCACGTCGGCGCCCAGCTTGAGACAGGCGTCGAGGCCGGCCTGGAAACCGTTGGCCAGCCCACGGTTGGCTGGCAGGCTGACGATGTGGTCGACTCCGCACTCCCGGGCGACTGCGACCGTTGCGTCGGTCGAGCCGTCGTCGATCACGAGGGTCTCGATTTCGTCCACGCCGGGCAGTTCGCGGGGCAGGTCGGCCAGGGTCGCGGGAAGGGTCGACTCCTCGTTCAGGCACGGGATCTGGATGATCACCTTCATCAGTTGCGAAGATTGTCACATGGACAAACGGGTGAAACCGGATCAGGAGGCGCATCTGGACCGGGCCATGCAGCTCGCACTTAACGGCGCGGGGCGGGTCAGCCCGAACCCGGTCGTCGGCTGCGTGGTCGTTCGGGACGGAGAGGTGATCGGTGAGGGCTGGCACGGGACCCTGGGTGGGGCCCACGCCGAGCGGGTCGCGATCGAGGACGCCGAGGCCCGCGGTCACGACGTCCGGGGATCGACGGTCTACGTCTCGCTGGAGCCCTGCGCCCACCACGGCAGGCAGCCGCCCTGCGCCGAGCTGCTGGTCGAGAAGGGGGTGGCCGAGGTCGTCGCCGGGTGCGACGACAACAGCGAGAAGACGGCAGGTCGAGGTCCTGCAGTCCTCGAGGAAGCCGGGATCGAGGTTCGGTTCGCCGACGGCGAACAGGCGAGAAGGGCCCGAAGCCTGATCCAGGACTTTCGCAAGCACAGCACCACCGGCCGACCCCTGGTCACCCTGAAGATGGCCAGCTCGCTCGACGGCAGGGTGGCCGGGCCGGGCGGCCGTCCGGTCCACCTCAGCTCGGAAGAGACCGATCTGCTCGTCCACCGGTGGAGGGCGCAGGCCGACGCGGTTGCGGTAGGGGCCGGGACCCTGCGGGCCGACGACCCTAAACTGACCGCGCGCGGAGCCGGCGAGGTGGTCCAGCCGCGCCGGGTGGTCTTCGCTCAGGCGGACGAGCTCACTCCCGGTGCGGCCCTGTTCGGGGACCTCGCCGATGCCCCGGTCGTACTCGTCACTGGCCCTGACGATGACGTCGAGGCGGTCACTCGCGTTCGCGAGATGGGGGTCGAGGTGGTCGAGGCAGAAGGGGCCGACCGGCCGTCCCGGTTCGCCGCCTCGCTCGACGCACTGGTCGAGCTCGGGATTCGCTCGATCCTGCTCGAAGGGGGTCCGACCCTTGCCGGAGCGGCCCTCGCGACAGGGGAGGTCGACCGCCTCGAGCTCTTCTTCGCTCCGGTGATCCTCGGCGGGGGCCCTTCGATGATCGAGCTGGGCGAGGCCCTGAACCTCCCGGAGATCCAGGTTTCACACTCGGGGGTGGACCTCTGGATCACGGCAGTGCTGCGAGAGTGGTGAGCCGATGTTCACCGGACTGATCCAGGAAGTCGGTCGTGTCGGTCGCATGGACCGCTCGGACGAGGGTGCCCGACTCGCGGTCAAGAGCACCCTGGCCACCGGCCTGACCGAGGGCGACTCGGTGGCGATCGACGGGGCCTGCCTGACCGTGGTCGAGAAGACACAGACCGACTTCACGGTCGAGGCGATGAACCAGACCCTCGACATGACCTCGCTCGGGGATCTCGTCGAAGGCGACCCCGTGAATCTCGAACCTGCCCTGACGGCCGGGCAGCCGCTTGGTGGCCATCTCGTCCAGGGTCACGTCGACGGAGTCGGGACGGTCGCATCGGTCGAGCCCGACGGCTTCTCGCAGCGTCTAACGGTCGAACTGCCGGATGGGGCGGCCCGTTACGTGATCGCGCAGGGTTCGATCACGATCCAGGGCGTAAGCCTCACGGTCACCGAAGTCGATGGAGACCTGCTCGGGGTCGCCCTGATTCCCGAGACCCTCGAGCGGACCAACCTCGGCCGGCTCGGGCAGGGAGACCGGGTGAACATCGAGCTGGACGTGATCGCCCGCTACGTGGAGAAGATGGTGTCACCATACGAGGGGTGACCGGGGATCCCCGGGACCGGTAGAGGGACCTGATGAGCGAGACCGACAGGACAGAGACCACCGACTCGGCTGCGGGCACCCGTTTCTCGACGATCGAGGAGGCGCTCGAGGAGATCCGGCGCGGCCGGATGGTGATCGTCGTCGACGACGAGGACCGCGAGAACGAGGGCGACCTCGTGATGGCGGCCCAGTTCGCCACTCCGGAAGCGATCAACTTCATGGCCAAGGAGGGGCGGGGCCTGATCTGCCTCGCGATGACTCCCGCCGGTTGCGACCGCCTCGGCCTCAGCCTGATGACGGCGAAGAACGAATCGCCACTGGAGACGGCCTTCACGGTTTCGGTCGAGGCGGCCGAGGGGGTGACGACCGGAATCTCGGCCCACGACCGGGCGCATACGATCCAAGTCGCGATCGATCCGGACTCCGGGCCGCGCGACATCGTCGTTCCCGGACACGTCTTCCCGCTCAAGTCGAAGGAGGGCGGGGTGCTGGAGCGGACCGGTCACACCGAGGCCGGGGTGGACCTCGCGAGGCTGGCCGGCCTGACGCCGGCCGGTGTGATTTGCGAGGTGATGAACGAGGACGGCACGATGGCCCGGGTGGACGACCTGATCGGCTACGCCGACCGGCACGAGTTGAAGATGATCACGATCGCCGACCTGATCTCCTACCGCAGGCGCCACGAGAAGCTGGTCGAGCGTGTGGTCGAGACCTCGCTGCCGACCGACTTCGGCGACTTCCAGGCGGTCGGCTATCGCTCCCTGGTCGATGACAAGCACCACGTCGCGATGGTCAAGGGGGACGTCTCGAACGGGGAGCCGGCCCTGGTCCGGGTGCACAGCGAGTGCCTGACCGGCGACGTCTTCCACTCGCTGAGGTGCGACTGCGGGGAGCAGCTCGAAGCCGCCCTGGCGATGATCGAGGAGGAAGGCAGGGGCGTCCTGCTCTATCTCTCCCAAGAGGGTCGGGGGATCGGGCTGCTGAACAAGCTGAAGGCCTACCGGCTGCAGGAAGAGGGTCTCGACACTGTCGATGCGAACCTGCGACTCGGCCTGCCGGCAGACCTCCGCGACTACGGGATCGGGGCGCAGATCCTGAGGGACCTCGGCCTGACGAAGATCCGGATCCTGACCAACAATCCGAAGAAGATCGTCGGCCTCGAGGGCCACGGACTCGAGGTCACCGAGCAGATCGCGATCGTCGCCCCCACCAACCGCCACAACGAGGAGTACATGCGGACCAAGCGGGAGCGGATGGGTCACATCCTCCATCACCAGGGACTCGCCCTGGACGAGGAGATGATCGTCGGCAACCGGGAGCGCGACCGCGAGCGGGAGGCCGGGGACGAGGGTCCGGGAAGGGCCGATGACTGAGGCTCCGGCCAGGGGGAGCTGGGCGATCTGCGTCGGCAGCTTCTACGAGGACTTGGCCCAACGCCTGGTCGGAGGGGCCAGGGGCGCGCTGACCGAGGCCGGGGCCGATCCCGACCGGATCGACGTCTTCGAGGTGCCGGGTGCGTTCGAGCTGCCCCTGGCCGCCCTGCTCTGTGCCGAGTCGACCGAGCCGGTCTACTCCGGCGTGGTCTGCCTCGGCGCGGTGATCAGGGGCGAGACCGACCATTACGACTTCGTCTGCAGCGAGGCGGCCCGGGGGATCCAGGAGGTCCAGCTGAGAACCGGTACCCCGTGCGGATTCGGCGTGCTGACCGTCGACGACATGGACCAGGCGCTCGAGCGAACCGGTGGCGGGGTCCGGGACCAGGGTGCGGCGGCGGCACGAGCCGCGGTCGCGATGGCGGCCCTCCGGGACCGCCTCGGCCGCAGCTGACCGGACCGCGATGCGGATCGATCCCGCCCAGCGGGATCGGCTACGATCCTGAGCGATGGCACGGGTATGTCACAGCTGCGGCAAGGGACCCTCTTTCGGGAACTCGAGGAGCCACTCGATGGTCGCCACCCGGAGGCGTTTCGACGCCAACCTCCAGCGGGTCCGGATCGTCGAGAACGGTGTCCGCAAGCGGGTCAATGTCTGTACCCGCTGCCTGAAGGCGAACAAGGTCGCCAAGGCCCGCTGAGCACCTGAACAGGCCCGGTCCGCTGCCCGGACGCCTCCGTCTCTCCTAGACTCGCCGGAATGGGAGATCCCAGCATCGAGCGGTTCCGACGCGTCGTCGCGTCGGCCTACGGAACGCTTGAGGCCCGGAGCCAGGAGGTCAACGACCTCAATGTGTTCCCGGTCGCCGACGGCGACACCGGAACGAACATGTCGATGACCATGCGGGCCCTTACCGAGGAGCTCGAGGGACTCGACGACGGTCGTTCGCTGGACGAGATAGGGAGGGCCGAGCTGGTCTCTTCGCTGGCCAGAGCGGCGCTGCTCGGCGCCCGGGGCAACTCCGGGGTGATCCTCAGCCAGATAATCCGGGGTGCCGCCGAGGAGCTGGCTTCCCGTCCGGGCGAACCGGTCGATCCGACGCTCGTCGCCTCGGCCTTTGCCAAGGCGGCCGATGCGGCTTACGACGCCGTTCGGGATCCCGTCGAGGGGACGATGCTGACCGTCTTCCGGGAGATCGCCCACTCGGTCTCCCGCCAGCTCGCCCACATCGACCCTTCCAGCCAGCGGCTCGAGCCCGGGGTCGCCCCCGTCACCCAGGATGCTGTCCTCGCCGCTGTCCTCGAGCAGGCGATCGCCGACGGCCAGAAGGCCCTCGACCGGACTCCCGAGCAGCTGGCCGTCCTGGCCGAGGCCGGGGTGGTCGATTCAGGTGGCTACGGCCTGATCCTGATCCTGACCGGGGTGCTGGCCGCCTTGCGCGGCGAGGAGCCGCAACTGCCGGAACCCGGGCGGTACGGGGCGGCGCTGGTCGGCCGGCCACATCACTCGGATTCCCGGTACCGCTACTGCACGAACTTCATCGTCTCGGGCTCGGGGCTGTCCGGGCGCGACTTCATTCCTGCGCTCGAAGTGCTCGGCGATTCGGTCCTCGTGGTCGGGGACTCCTCGACGCTGAAGATCCACGTCCACACCGATGAGCCCGAGGAAGCGATGGCGGTATTCGCCGGGGCCGGAGAGGTCGGTCAGCTCGACGTGGCCGACATGCATCGCCAGGTCGCCGAGCGAAACGCCCGGCTGGCCGCGGGCCGGACCGGCCTGGTCGCCGTTGCCTCCGGACCGGGACTGGAGGACCTGATGGCCGGAATGGGCGCCCTCGTCGTACCGGGCGGCGAGACGATGAACCCGTCCACCTCCGAGATCCTGGCCGGGATCCGGGAGACCGGCGCCGACTCGGTGATCGTCCTGCCCAACTCCTCGAACGTGATCCTCGCGGCTGAGCGGGCCTGCGAGATGTGCGACGTCGAGGCGGTCGTGATCCCTACCGGGTGCCAGCAGGAAGGCCTGCTCGGGATGGTCGGGTTCGAGTCTTCGGAGGATCTCGCGACCAACCGGACCCGGATCGAGGAGGCGCTGGGCGAGTTGGTAGTCGGCGGGGTTGCCCAGGCGGCCCGCGACGATGCCTCGGGACGGTTCCGCCAGGGCGACGCGGTCGGACTGATCGGCGACGAGGTGGTTGCCTGGGGCGGAACGGGCTCGACCCTTGCCGCGATGATCGACCGGGTCGGTGAGGGGCGCGAGCTGGTGACCGTGATCGCTGGCGATGGAGCCCCTATTCCACTCGACTCGGTGGAGGAGCACTCGCCCGACGGAATCGAGATCGAACTCCACGAGGGCGGCCAGCCGAGCTGGTGGTGGCTGCTGGCCGGGCAGTAGCCGCGACCGTCTCGTTCGGTGGTGGGTCCGAGCCGGGGTCCGCGGAGCTCCTCGGCGCTCCGGTCCGGTGGCCCCGACCGGAGGGACTCGCGGCTGGCCTGACCACGGTGAAGGGGGTCGGGCCGGTTTTCGGTGAGCTCGCCGCCGAGGCAGGTGTCAACGACCTGTTCGACCTGCTCTGGCGCCTCCCCGGGGACTACGCCGACCCGCCGCCCGCGGCGACCCTCGAGTCGCTCGAAGAGGGCGAGCCGGCCGCGGTCGAGGTCGAGGTGATCGAACGCCGCCGGACCCGGCCCGGCCGGCGGGGAGTCGTCGAGGCCAGGGTCAGTGACCCGACCGGCACGGCGAAGGCGGTCTGGTTCAACCGGCCCTGGGTCTTCGACCGCATGGCCCCGGGCGATCGCCTGGTGATCGAGGGGCGCCTCACGGGCGGATCCTTCGTCGTCACGACCCATCGCGACGTCGGTGCGCCGGCCGATCCGGGGCCGCGGCCCCGTCATCCGGCGGCCGGGGAGATCGGCCCCGGGCGCTGGGCCCGGTGGACGAGGGAGGCACTGGACAGGGCCAGCCTCGGAGGAGAGCCGGTGCCGGCCTCGACCCGGCACCGTCTCGGCCTGCCGGCGACCGCCTCTGCCCTGAGGGAGGCCCACCGGCCCGACTCGATCGGGCGGGCCGAAGTGGCGAGGGAGGGCCTCGCCTTCGAGGAACTCTTCCTCCACCAGGTGCTGATCGCCGCCAGGGGGAGGCGGGAGCGGAGCAGGGGAGGGCCGGCAACGCCCCTTGGCGGGGATCTCGCGCTGGAGCAGGCCTGGTTCGGCTCGCTTCCCTTCGAGTTGACCGAGGGCCAGCGGTCGGTGGTCGCGGCGATCGAGGCCGACCTCGTACGGACCGAGGCGATGCGCCGTCTCCTGATGGGCGAGGTCGGCTCCGGAAAGACCGTGGTCGCGGCCTTCGCGATCGTCAGGGCGCTCGGTAGCGGAGGCCAGGCCGCCCTGATGGCGCCGACCGAGGTGCTCGCCGAGCAGCACTTCACCACCCTCGGGTGCCTGCTGAACCCGGTCGGCATCGAGCCGTTGCTGCTCACGGGATCGACCGGCAAGGCCGACCGGTCGGTGATCGCCTCCCGACTCGAGGCGGGCGAGCCGGTGGTCGTGGTCGGCACCCACGCCCTGCTCGGCGAGCAGGTCGAGTTCGAGCGGCTGGTGCTCGCGGTGGTCGACGAGGAGCACCGGTTCGGAGTCCGTCAGAGGACCGGCCTCGGGCAGGACGGCGGCCAGGCGGCCCACCGGCTCCACCTGAGCGCGACCCCGATCCCCCGGACCCTCGCCCTGACCGCCTGGGGAGACCTCGACCTTTCCGAGCTGCGTGAACTGCCGGCCGGTCGTCGACCCATCTCGACGAAGCTGCTCGACGAAGGGGGACGGGAGGAGGCCTTCGCGGCCGTTCGGGAGGAGGTGGCATCGGGCGGTCAGGCATTCGTCGTCTGCCCGTTGATCGAGGAGTCGGATTCGGTCGCCGCCCGGGCAGCCGAGGTCGAGGCTGACCGGCTGGCCGGAGCCGAGCTCGAAGGGCTCGAGCTCGGCCTGCTCCACGGCCGGATGTCGAGCGAGACGAAGGAGGAGACGATGCGGCGCTTCCTCGATCGCGAGATCGACGTCCTGGTCGCGACCACGGTGATCGAGGTCGGGATCGACGTTCCGAACGCCGCGGTGATCGTGATCGAGGGGGCCGAGTCGTTCGGCCTGGCCCAGCTCCATCAGCTGAGGGGCAGGGTCGGCCGGGGCGAGCGAGCCGGCCGGTGCTTCCTGATCGCCGGCCGGTCGGGGGCTCGTTCCAGGGAACGGCTCTCCCGCCTGGCCGGCGAGCCCGACGGTTTCCGGGTCGCCGAACTGGACCTCGAACTCCGTGGAGAGGGCGAACTGGGCGGAACGAGGCAGCACGGCATTCCCCGTTTCCGAGTTGCCCGGCTGCCGGCCGACCGGGATCTCCTGGTCGCGGCCAGGGGGGAGCTCGACCGTCTGGTCGCCGAGCAGGGTGGCCTCGAAGGGTCGTTACTGGCTCCGGCGCTGGCCGAGGCAATCTCCCGGTTCGGACCGACGGAGCCGGCGCCGTGAGGGTTATCGGCGGCTACCTGGGCGGAAGGCCCCTGCTGGCCCCAAAGGGCTGGAAGGTCCGACCTACGCCGGCCAGAGTGAGAGAGGCCATCTTCTCGGCGCTCGGGGAGATCGAGGGCGCCTTCGTCGCCGACCTCTATGCCGGCACCGGAGCGCTGGCAATCGAGGCGATTTCCAGGGGTGCCGAGCGGGCGGTCCTGGTCGATCGCGAGACCCGACCGGCCGAAGGGAACGTCCGCCACCTCGACCTGACCGACCGGTGCGAGATCGTTCGGGCCGACCTACCGATCTGGCTCGCCGGGCAGGCCGGTGGCAAGCCGTTCGACCTCGTCTTCCTAGATCCGCCGTACGGCCTCTGGCCGGACATCGGCCCCGAGCTGGCCCCTCTGCTCGGCCCGGTCCTCGCCCCCGGCGGGAGGATCGTTGTCGAGAGCGGCTTCGGCCCACCACCCCGGCTGCCGGGCTTCGCGACGGTGCGGGAGCGCCGCTATGGCCGGACAGCGGTTACATTTCACGCGCTCCCGGCGGACGAGGGCAGGAAATGAACGGCAACGGATCGAACAGGACTTCGTGAGCGAGCCCAGGACAGTCATCTGCCCGGGCAGCTACGACCCGGTCACGAATGGCCACCTCGACATCATCGCGAGGACCTCGGCCCAGTTCGACCGGGTCGTGGTTGGGGTCGTCAACCAGCCGATCCGCAAGCAGAAGACGGTCTTCACCGCCGAGGAGCGGCAGGCCTTCCTCGAGGAGGCGACCGCCGGGCACGGCAACGTCGAAGTCAGGGTCTTCTCCAACCTGGTGGTCGAGTTCGCCCGCGAGATGGGAGCTTCGGCGATCGTCAAGGGGCTCCGGGCGATCTCGGACTTCGAGTACGAGTCGGAGATGGCCCAGCTGAACAAGAAGCTCGACCCAGGAATCGAGAGCATCTACGTCTTCGCCCGGCCGAGTTACAGCTTCCTCTCCTCGACCGGTGTCAAGGAAATGGCGACCTTCGGCGCCGACATCTCGGATCTCGTCCCGGCCCCTGTGGCGGCCGCACTTGCGGATAGACTCGAGCGCGATCGATAGTGGCCCGGTTGACCGGAGGGTGTGTGACGTCCGCTGCATCTGGCCCTGATGGCCAGCGTGCAGGACGGCGCCCCCGAAGTTCACGGCCCCGACGACTTCCAGGAAAGATGCTTAGGGTTTAGCGCCAATGGACGTTCTAGTGCTGATCGACAAGCTGGACGACCTCGTCCACAACGCTCGTCCCGTGCCCCTGACCGACCAGGTGAGGGTCGACCGGGAGGAGATCTACGACCTGCTCGACCAGATGCGGGCCACGATTCCCGAGGAGATCAAGCAGGCGCGCTGGATCGTCAAGGAGCGTCAGGAGATGCTCGAGGAGGCCAAGCGCGAGGCCGAACGGGTGGTCCGTGAGGCCCGTGAGCAACAGGCTCGTCTCGTTTCCGACGAGGAAGTGACCAAGCAGGCCGAGCGGGCTGCCGACGAGATCGTCGAGGATGCCCGGGCCCGCGAGCGGGAGATCCGTCTCGGGGCCGAGGACTACGCCGACGACATCCTGAGCACGCTCGAGGTCAACCTCGAGAAGTTCACCGCGGCGGTCCGGAGGGGTCGCGACCGGCTCGCCGGCCGCGACGAAGAGCCCCTCGGCGACGAAGACTGAGTCGAGTCCCGGACCGGTAGCGGCCGGTCGGTAGCATCGCCCCAGGGGAGCGGCAGTCGCTCCGCGATACCCGTCTGAGCGGAGGCTCGATGCCGACAGACCGAATCGATCTAGGTGAACTCGCCCTCTCCTTCGGGGATGCGACCACTGTCGAGGGGCAGGTACCCATCGGGGAGCTGACTCTCGGCGGACAGGAGTACG
>JAUMBO010000016.1:0-6337 GCA_032119635.1 Solirubrobacterales bacterium | reverse complement strand
GCGGCAGGTCGCTCTGGAGCATCGGAAGCTCCTGCGGGGTGGCGGCGATGATCTTTCTGGCAATCGAGATGATCGCCTCGGCCGCCGGGGAATCCGGCGCTTCGTCGACCAGCGGCGTCCCGTCGTCGGCATGGATCCGAAGGTCCTGCGAGAGCGGAACCTGACCGAGTAGCGGAACGCCCAGGTCCTCGGCCAGGAGTTCGCCGCCACCTTCGCCGAAGATCGAGTAGCTCTCGCCGTCCGGCGTGGTGAAGCCCGACATGTTCTCGATCACACCCATCACCTCGAGGTCGACCTTGTCGGCCATCTCGGCCGAGCGCCGGGCCACCGTCTGGGCGGCAGGCTGGGGGGTGGTCACGATGGCGATCCTGGCCTGGGGCAGGAGCTGGGCCAGGGTCATCGCTATGTCCCCGGTGCCTGGCGGCAGGTCCAGCAGCAGGTAGTCGAGCTCACCCCAGGCGACGTCCTCGAGGAACTGCTGGAGGGCCTTGTGGAGCATCGGGCCCCGCCAGACCACGGCCGAGTTGTCCTCGACGAAGTACCCGATCGACATCGTCTTGACCCCGCCGTCGGACTCGGGCGGGAGGATCTTCCGCTCGCCGTTGACCAGCGGCTTCTCGTCGATCCCGAGCATGCGGGGGATCGAGTAGCCGTAGACGTCGCAGTCGAGAGCACCGGCGCTCTTGCCCAGCCCGGTAAGGGCGGCCGCCAGGTTGGCGGTCATCGTCGACTTGCCGACCCCGCCCTTGCCCGAAGCCACGCAGATCACGTTGCCGACCTGGGCCAGGGCTCCCTTCGGAAGCGAGCCCATACCGAGCTTCTGCTGGAGGTCGCCCTTCTCCTCGTCGGTCAGGACGTCGAACCCGACTCCGACCCCGGTCACGCCCTCGAGCGAGCCGACCGCCTCGGCGACCGCCTGCTCGAAGTGCGAGCGGATCGGGCAGCCCGGTGTGGTCAGGGAGACGACCACGTCCACCTGTCCTTCCGGCTTGACCTCGATCGAGCGGACCATCCCGAGTTCGACGATGTTTCGCCGGAGCTCGGGATCGATCACCTGGGTAAGCGCTTCCCGGATCTGGTCTTCGCCTGGCAGTTCCATCAACGAAGAGTGTGCCAGATGGCCCCAGCCGAGAGGGGGAGAGAAAGCGCCGTCCGCAACTGAGCCTCCTGGACCCGGCACTCCGGCTGGGTCCGAACTTCGAACGAGTGGAGGGATGGTCGTGGAAAAGGGGATCGGTCAGCGGGTCGGAAGGATGGTTCTCGCCATGTCGAGGCGCCCCGGGACTGTCGCGGGGGCGTTCGCCCTAATCGGACTGGCCTGGAGCCTCGGCCCAGGCGCGGCCTTTACCGATGCCGCTCGGTACACCGTGGCCCAGTGTGGCTGGAAGGTCGGAAACGACGGAGGCTGGTACCAGTCAGCGGCCGACAAGTTCCATTCCTCGGCCTGGTGCGGAGTCCCGGAGGGCTCGGATGCCTGGGAAGGCATCCACGTGACCAGTGGAACACGGCCCTCGACCGACTCGATCAGCGGCACACGGTTCGCCCGTTGGCGCTGGCAGGCGCCGACCGGCACCGGGATCGTCACCGTCTCAGGCGACAGGTGGCACGTCCTTTCGGATGGCTTTCGTCACCGACTCGGCGGGGCAGCTCAAGCTGGTGGGTTCACTCCGTTCGCCGACTTCACCGAGACCGACAAGGCCAGGTCCCACTTCTCGCGCTCCTTCTCCCCGCACGCCGCCGCTTTCGAGAGCCGGCTGCTCTGCGCCAAGCCCGACCGCTCGGCCTGCCTGCCGGTGGGTACGGCCCTGGCAGGGGTCAGGGCACTGACCCTGACCCTCGACGACCCGAAGCAGCCCGTCCCTGGGGTCTCGGACCTGCCCGAACCCGACCGTTGGGTCCGGGGGACGGTCGAGTTCGGCTTCTCGGCCTCCGACGCAGGCTCCGGTCTCGCCGAGTCGCACAGCTCGGTCGACGGCTCGGCCTTCACCGAGTCGGCTCACGCCTGCGCCACGAAGTCGATCGCCGGTCAGTTGCGGGCGACCCGGATGCGACCCTGTCCGGTCGAGGCATCCGGGAAGCACGGGATCGACACGACTCGGCTGACCGACGGGCCCCACACCTTCGACCACTGCGCTCTCGACTTCGCCGGCAACTCGGCCTGTGTCGGGGCAAGGGCTCTCCTGACCGACAACACCGCTCCCTCGCCTCCGCGGCGCCTCGCGGTCGTTGGCGGTGGCACCTGGCGGAACGCCAACGGCTTCGCCCTCACGTGGGAGAACCCCGGTCAAGGCAGGGCGGCCCCGATCACGGCCGCTCACTTCCGGGCCACGGGACCTGAAGGACCGGTCGGGGAACAGGCTCCGGCCGACACCACGACCGGGATCGAGGAACTTATGGTGCCGGCGGCGGGCGAGTATGCCGTTTCGGTCTGGCTGGAGGATGCGGCAGGGAACGTCGATCCGGCGGCCGAGTCGACGACGACCGTCCGCTTAGACGACGTGCTGCCATCCGCCCAGCTCACCCAGCCACAGCCAGATGATCCCGACCTGCTCACCGTTCCGGTCTCCGACCTCCACTCCGGAGTGGCGGGCGGAACGATCGAGATCCGTCACCAGGCGGACGACGCGTGGGAGCGGCTGGTCACCGGTCACGACCCGGCAGCAGGCGTCCTCTCCGCCGACTTCGCCTCCGAGCGGCGGACGCCCGGGCTCTGGCAGGTCCGGGCGAGTGTCACCGACCGGGCCGGAAACCAGGTGGTGGTCGACCGGCTGCCAGACGGTGGCGTGCTGGAGGTACGGGCCCCGGCCCGGACCGAGACCGAGTTGGTCGCGGGGCTCGTCACCGGGGGGAGGCCGAGCGCCTCGGTCGTCGTCCGGTTCGGACAGGGGGCAAGGGTCGAGGGCCGGCTGGCCGACCGGTCCGGACGGGGCCTGCCCGACCAGCAGGTACGTGTCGTCGTCACCCCGCGCCTCGCCACCTCCGGAGGTACCGAGGTCAGGACGGTCGAGACCGGCCCCGGTGGCCGGTTCTCGCTCCGGCTCGGCCCGGGATCGGGCCGCAGGGTCTCCACGCACTTCGCCGGCACCAGGCGACTGATGGCCTCTTCCTCCGGTCCGCTCGAGCTGGAGGTGCGGGCGGTGGTCTCGTTCTCCGCCCGACCCCGACGACTCGGTAACGGGGATTCGGTCAGATTTCGTGGGGCGATCGGACCCCGGCTCGCGGCCCGCCATTCGGTCGGCAGCCTGGTCGAGATCCAGTACCTGGAAACCGGGTCCGGCAGTTGGCGGCCGGTACTCGTAACCCGTGTCCGGAGGGGTGGTGGGTTCGTCGCCCGGTACCGGTTCCGCTACGTGACTCGCCCGACCCGGATCCGTTTTCGGGCCCGGATGCTGGCCGCTCCCCGGCTTCCCTTCGCAACCGGACTCTCGAAGGTCGTCCCGGTACTCGTGGCCGGCGGTTGAGACCACTCTGCCGGCCGGGGGTATCCTGTTCGGGAAGGCTCAGACGGCTTACGGCCGTCGGCCACGACCGAGGAGGCGACCATCTATTCCACCGGACAGCTGAACGAGGTTGCGAAGGACTTCCTCGAGATCGATCGCCAGCTGACCGACGAGGAACGGCTGATCAAGGAGACGGTCGCCCGCTACGTGAACGAGCGCTACCTCCCGGGCGTCCAGGAGCACTTCGAGGCCGGCACCTTCGACAGCTCCGTTCCGACCGCGCTGGGGGAGCTCGACCTGCTCGGTATGCACCTTTCCGGGTACGGCCTGCCGGGTTCCAGTGCCGTCGCCTACGGGATCGCCTGTATGGAGCTCGAGGCCGGCGACTCGGCCCTTCGGTCCTTCTGTTCGGTCCAGGGGTCGCTGGCGATGTACTCGATCTGGAAGTGGGGCAGCGAGGAGCAGAAGGAGAAGTGGCTACCCGGACTGGCCGCCGGCACCAGCATCGGGTGCTTCGGCCTGACCGAGCCGGACTCCGGCTCCGACCCGGCCTCGATGAAGACCAGAGCCGTCCGCGACGGCGATGGATGGGTCCTCAACGGCTCGAAGATGTGGATCACCTCCGGCTCGCTCGCCGACGTCGCCGTGGTCTGGGCCGCGACCGAGGACGGCATCCAGGGCTTCCTGGTCGAGGACGGGATGGAGGGATTCCAAGCCCCCGAGATGCACGGCAAGCTCTCGCTCCGGGCCTCGGTCACCTCGGAGCTGATCCTCGAGGACGTCCGGGTGCCGGACGACAACCGGCTTCCGGAGGTTCAGTCGCTCAAGGGCCCGCTCAGTTGCCTGAACGAGGCCCGGTACGGGATCGTCTGGGGCGTGGTCGGGGCTGCCCGGACCTGTTTCGAGGCGGCGCTCGAGTACTCGTTGACCCGGGAGCAGTTCGGTGCCCCGATCGCCTCGTTCCAGCTGACCCAGGAGAAGCTCGCCGAGATGGCCACCCAGGTGCAGTTGGGTTACCTGCTCGCCCTCCAGCTCGGCAGGCTGAAGGACGAGGGCCGGATCACCCCGGCCCAGGTCTCGATGGGCAAGCGCCAGAACGCCCGGATGGCCCGCCAGGTCGCGGCGACCGCCCGGACCATCCTCGGTGGCAACGGCGTCACCCTCGAGTACCCGGTGATGCGGCACATGAACAACCTCGAGTCGGTCTACACCTACGAGGGGACCGACGAGATCCACACCCTCTCGGTCGGCATGGCGCTGACCGGTATCCCGGCCTTCTCGCCGCCGGCCCGGTAGGTCCAGGGCGCGGGCGAGCCCGTTCCTACCTGGGGATGATGCCGGGGTAGTAGTTGCCCATTCCAGGGCGGGGTGAGCGTGGAGCCATCTGGGGGAAGGCCGGGCTGTCCACCTTCGCCCGAACCACGTCCTCCGAGAGGGGGAAGTTCTGCAGGCGGAAGACGTTGCAGCAGCCGAAGTCCTGGTAGTAGACCATCATCTTCATCCTCGCCCGCTTGCGCACGAAGGCGAAGATCTGACGGACGAACCTCGGGTCGTCCGACCCCCAGAGGCCCCACTCGGTCAGGGCCATCGGCCGGTCCATCCTTACGGCCCACCGGACGTAGAACCGCTTCAGGTGGTTCCAGTTGTTGTACCGATTGTAGAAGTCGGTCGCGACCCAATCGGCCCACTTGCCCCCGGGCCAGTAATGGCCGGGGAAGTTCTGCCTGACTGTCGGTGAGCCGGCCGGCAGTGGACTCCAGATGATCGATACCGGGGCGGTCGGGAGCTTCTGGGGCAGTTTTTTCGCGCCCCCGGTGTTCCGGAGCTTCGGCAGGCCGAGCGCCCTCAGGCGCGAGTTGATCTTGCTGCGGGAGCCGCCACCCCTGATCACGGTTGCGATTCGGCGAAAGGCATCCTTGTAGTACTCGAACGAGTAGTGGCCACCCCGGATGTTGCCCGAGCAGTCGACGCCGGAGTAGTAGTTCTTGCACCGGTTCGGCTCGCCGAGAGGCCGGATGTAGGTCAGGACCCGGTTGCGCGAGAGGGTCCGGTTCAGCCGGATCAGGTAATCGTCGCCCCGTCCGTTGGCGATCTGGAGCGGGGTGATCAACTCGGTCCCGTCGTCTGCCTTGGTCGTGATGTGGAGCATCGGCCGGGCCTTGACCTTCCGCCACCGGGGCAACGCCTGGCTGAGCGAGTTGCCCCAGGGGTGGAAGGTCTGGATCACGGCCGGCTTCCTGCCGATCGCATTCCTGAAGTCCCGGAAGCCCTCTACCTCGCCGGTATCGGTCACCCCGAAGAAGACCTTCCCCGCTTCAGGGGCGAGGGTCCGGGGCTTGCCGTCGGCGGCCGGGGCAGCCCCCAGGAGGCCCGCCGTGCAGGCGAGCATGGCGGTCATGGCCGTCTTGTTGATGCGGGTCAGTCGAAGCATGAATCCCCGAAACAGGCCGAGAGGCTCCCGGTTTCGGGCCAGCCAGCATAGAAAATCGCCAAATCCTGGCCGGCTGATGGCATCCAGGTGAACGACGGATGGCACAATCTGGGTCGTGGTCGAACCGGTATCGGAAGAGGAATTCAAGGCGATGGTCCGGGCGGCGCTCGACCGGATTCCCGAGCCGTTCAGGAAGGCCCTCGCCAACGTCGCGATCGTGATCTCCGATGAAGGTGGAGAGCGACATGCCTACGGCGAGTACTGGGGCGACGGGTTCGCCCGCGACGACTATCCCGACCGGATCGTGATCTTTCGCGACACCCTGGTCCGTGACTTCGGCCACGACCGCAAGCGGCTGGCCGAGGAGGTCGAGCGGACTGTCCGCCACGAGGTCGGCCACCACCTCGGCTTCGACGAACCGGGAGTCCAGGACCTCGGTCTCTGACTCCTGCCCTCGCCGTCTGGC
>JAUMBO010000015.1:2404-10480 GCA_032119635.1 Solirubrobacterales bacterium | reverse complement strand
GACCTCCTGCTGGTGCCCCTTTCCGGGTTTGAGATGACGATCGACGACGTCGAGCTCTCGAACGGAGTCCGGATATTGAGGGCCGACGCGGTCGAGGCCCCGATCGAAGCGGTTTCGAGCGAGGGCACCGGGCGCGACGCCTGGCAGCAGGCCTGCCTCGCGACCGTCCCGATGAGCTCCGGTCCGGACGCGCCTCGTCAGGCCCTGACCCGCTTTCGCCAGCTGATCACCGCGCTCAGGCTTGCCAAGGAGGGAAGCGTCGGCCTCGCCCCCTATGCGTTCGCCCCGGTCGGGGATGGCGCCTGGAAGCGGATCGAGACGGGCTGCCTGCCGACCCGCAATGGCACCTGGCTGATGCTCGAGTCGGACATCGACCGAATCGACCGGATCGTCACCCGGCTCGGCAACGGGGCAGTCCGGGTCCCCGGCACGGAGTTTGCCCTGACGAGGTTCGAGGCGGGCCTCGAGAGAACTCGGTCGCTGGACGGGCTGAGCGACCACCTGCTCGCCTTCCGCGCCCTGATGAGCGGGGAGTCGGTGACCGGCAGCAGCGCCGCGCTACGGGCTTCGGCCCTGGTCGGGAGCGTGACCGGCGACGAGCAGGCCCGACGCCGGATGGAGGCCGCATCCGAGCTCGAGATCGCCGAGATGAAGGGCGAGAACATCACCAGCTTCGAAGGCGAATCGGCGAGCTACCTGGCGGCCTGGGTCGAGGACTCCCTCCGTGCCGTCCTGAGGGCGGCCGTGACCGGCGAGATCGGCGACGACCTGAACGTCGTCGCCGAGGAGGTCCTGATCACTCACGGACTCGAGAGCGGAGAGGGCAGCATCGGCCAGATCGGGACCGAGGAGGAGTGGGACGGAATTCCGGACCGCCCGGTCGAACCGGGTGGTGCCGAGATCCACGTGCTGAGGCCGGCGACTGGTTTCGCCGGCCTGCCGGACGAGCCCGTGGAAACCCGGGATGAGCATCCGGTGGAGCCACCGGTGGCCGAGGAGGACACCGGGATCATCGAGATGCCGGAGATCGAGCGGGCGCTGGGGATCGTCAGGGAGGTGCCGGAGTTCGAAGAACTGCTCGAGCCGGCACCCGAACCGGGCGAGATCACCGTCACCGCCGCGAGCGGGACGATCGGGGCCGGGGAAAAGTCCGATTCCGGCTGGCTCGACGAGGCCCGGAGGGGGATAACGATGGAGTGGCCGGTCCCGGGCCAGCAGGGCACTCGCCCGCGGGGGCACGGCGCTCCCGAGTCGATGCCTTCGGCAAAGCCCGGTACGGACTTCTTCCCCCGACCGGAAGGGGCCGACTGGTCGGTCTCCGAGCTGGATTACTCACGCCGCCGGGGCGCCTGAACGAAGCTCAGGTGGCGAGCGACTCCCTGGTCGTCTCGTCGGTGAACAGGTAGCGGTCGATCTCGGCCAGGCCGGCGACGTCGTGGACGTCGGTGTCCAGGTACGGGATCCGAATCAGGGGCGCACCGCCGAGTCGATCGCGCAGCCGTTCGATGTTCTCCTCGTCCCGCTCGGCGAGCAGTTCGTACTCGGCCAGGTTCAGGGTCAGCTTCCCGGCCAGGCCGGCGTCGTCCGTCTCCTCGCCGATCTCGCGCTCGGCCCGGTCGGTCTCGACCTCGCCCTCGACCAGCCGGTACCGGACCCGGTTGACCACCGCGGCCCCGAAGTTCATCCCCGCCTCGACCAGCTTCGAGTGGAAGAAGACGGATTCCTCGATCGGCTCGGCCTGTGGACCGCAGACGATCAGGAAGGTCGTCTCTTCGTCCCTCAGCAGGGCGTTGACCCGGTTGGCGCGGTCCTCGAAGCCGTCGATCATCCCGCTGAACGCGGTGAAGAACTCGGAGAGGTCGGCCAGCAGGTCGAAGCCGAGGATCTTTTTCAGGATCGCCAGCACCACGCCGACCCCGCGACCTGCGACCCGGGCAGCGAGACCGGTCGGCTTGATGAACAGCTGGAGCGAACGGCCCTCGATGAACTGGGTCAGGCGCTCCGGGGCGTCGAGGAAATCGAGGGCGTTCCGGCTCGGCGGGGTGTCGAGGACGAGCAGGTCGAACCTCCCCTCGGAGTGGAGCTCGAACAGCTTCTCCATCGCCATGTATTCCTGGGACCCGGCCAGGGCGCTGGAAATCTGCTGATAAATCCCGTTGTTCAGGACCCGCTCCCGGGCCTTTTCGTCTTCGGCGTGGCGGGCGACCAGCTGGTCGAAGGTCTGTTTGGCGTCGAGCATCATCGCCCAGAGCTCGCCCCGGCACTCGACGCCGTTCGACTCGAGCAGGTCCGGATCGACCCTGGTCGCCTCGTTGCCGAGTTCCTCCAGGCCGAGCGAGTCGGCCAGACGCTTCGCCGGATCAATCGTCAGCACGCAGACCCGGAGGCCCCTGGCGGCCATCCCGAGCGCCACGGCGGCGGCCGTGGTCGTCTTGCCGACCCCACCCGAGCCGGCGCATACGCAGACAGTCCGGCCGTCGAGAACCTGTTCGATCGTCGTCATCAGGCGATCTCCTCGCCCAGCATCCGGGCCGATGAGAGCGTCAGCTCGGGTTCGAACACGAAGGGCAGGAGCGAGATCGGGCTGGAGACCATCCCTTCGAGCCGCTCGATCTGCTCGCGCTGGGCCCTGGCCCGCCGGACCTCGGAGAGGGCGGCCCTGCCGGCCGCCCGGGCGAGGGGCCTGTCCGAGCCGGCGACCGACTCGATCGCCGGGAGCTCGGACGACTCGAAGCGGTCCGGGTAGACGCCGTTGACCAGAACCCGCTCGACCTCGACCCCGATGTCCTCGACCAGCTCCTTCTCGAGGGTCGCGGTCTCGTTAACCGGCATCTCCTCGGGGAGGCTGACGATCAGGGCTCCGGTGGTCGAATGGTCGGTGATCATCGCGTCCAGCTCGCTGGCCTGGCTGTGCATCGGACCGACCTTGGCGATCCTGGCGAAGGTCCTCGGCGTCCTGAGGAAGGTGATTCCGTGCCCGGTCGCCGGCGCGTCGACGATCACCAGGTCGTACTTGCGGCCGTGCCTGACCTTGCGATCGAGCTGGGCCAGCTCCCAGACTTTGCCGATCGTGACCAGTTCGTTCAGACCCGGCGTCGCCTCGGCGAGGTAGGTGAACATCCGGCTGCGGAAGAGGAGATCGCGCATCGCCTTGACCTTGAGCTGGAGCAGCACGTACTCGCGCATCGAGTCGTCGGGGTCGATCGAGATCGCCCACAGGTCGTTGGCGAGTTCGACCTCCCGGTAGCCGACCTCCTCCTGCCGGAAGAGGCGGGAGGTGTTCTCGGTCGCCGAGACTTCACAGATGATCGTCCGCTTGCCTTCGAGGGTCGCCCGGATGCCGAGCGCCGTAGCGACGGTGGATTTGCCGACCCCGCCCTTTCCCATGACGAAGATGACCCTTTTGTCGAGGAAGTCGAGCATCCGACCATTCAACCGGAAACGGCCGTCCCCGAAACCGCCGGCCCCGGGGGAGGAAAAGGGTCGAGCCCTCCGAATAACGCTCCAAATGGGAATCCTCAGCCGCAAAAAAGACAGCCACGACCCCAAGCCTTCCCCGGAGGCGGTCGACGCCGCCGCGCCGGAGGAAACCCCGGTGGCGACCGAGGAGCCGGTAGTCGCCGTCGAGGGGGCCGCGACTCCGGAGACGGTCGACGCCCCGTCCGACACCGAGTCGGTCGAAGAGGAGCTCGCCCGGGTCGAGGAGGAAGGCGCTTCCGAGGAGTCGGAGATCAGGCTGAAGGCGAAGGACCTGCTCGGCCCGGTACGAGGCCAGGACAACGTGGTCGTCGAGAGCGAGAAGCCGGAGGTCCCCGAGACCGACCTGGCCGACGTGATCAGCCTCGCCAACCAGAAGGGCGGGGTGGCCAAGACGACTTCGACCCTGAACCTCGCGGTCGCCCTCTCGGAGCTCGGCAACAAGGTCCTCTGCGTCGACCTCGACCCACAGGGGAACCTGACTATGAGTCAGGGCATCGACCCGGACAAGGTCGAGAAAAGCATGTACGACGTGCTGGTCGACGAGGTCCCGATCACTGAGGTGATCGCCCACTGCGAGATCGACATCGCCGTCGCCTCGCTCGACCTGGCCGGAGCCGAGATCGCCATGAGCACGAAGATCGGTCGGGAGCGCTCGCTCGAACGGGCGCTCGCCGAGGTCAGGCCCGACTACGACTACATCTGCATCGACACCCCGCCGAGCCTCGGCCTGCTGACGATCAACGCGTTGACAGCCTCGAACGAGGTGATCGTGCCGGTCCAGTGCGAGTACCTGTCGATGCGTGGCCTCGCCCAGCTCCAGAACACGCTCGGGATGATCCAGGCGAACCTCAACCCGAACGTCCGGATCGCGGGAATCCTGCCGACGATGTTCGACTCCCGGACGGTCCACGCGAAGGAGGCGGTCGCCCTGCTCGAGGAGAACTTCGGCGACCTGGTTTTCAAGACGAGGATCCGCAAGGCGGTCAAGTTCGCGGAGGCGCCGGTACGGGGCGCTAGTGTCCTGAAGTACGACCCGGAGAGCAAGGCGGCGTCGTACTACCGGAGCTTGGCGGAAGAAATCCTCAAAAATGGCTCGGCGTAAGCGGGCGAGCATGAGGGAGGGGCCCCTCGCGGACCTCTTCCGTTCGACGTCCGGGGAGTCCCGGGAGCGCGAGGAGGAGCCGCAGGCTCCGGCCACCGAACCCGCCCCGGCGGCACCAGACCCCTCGGTCTCGGGCCGTTTCGGCCGGCGCGACCCGATGGAGGGTTCCGAAGAAGCGTCCCCCTCCCGCCTCGAGGAGGCTGAACCGCCGAACGGAGGGTCGATCGAGTCCGAAGATGCGGCCGACCCCCAGGACAGGCTGAAGAAGATCTTTTCCGAGCGCCCGGGTGGCTCCGCAACCGCCGGCCGCCAGCCCCGTGGCGAAGGCAGGGGGCGGGCTTCGGCCCACTCCCCGGTGATCAAGGTGATCGGGGTCGGTGGTGCCGGGGTCAACGCGATCAACCGGATGATCGACGCCGGCGTCTCCGGGATCGAGTTCATGGCGATCAACACGGACCTCCAGTCGCTCCAGCTCTGTCTCGCCGACGAAACGATCCACATCGGCGGCGAAGAGACGCGCGGTCTGGGAGCCGGGGCCGACCCCTCGCTGGGTTTCCGGGCTGCCTTCGAGGAGCAGGACCGGATCAAGCGGAGCCTCAAGGGTGCCGACATGGTCTTCATCGCCGCCGGCGCCGGCGGCGGTACCGGAACCGGTGCCGCACCGGTGATCGCGAGGCTGGCCCGGGACGTCGGGGCCCTGACCGTGGGGATCGTGACCAGGCCGTTCAGCTTCGAGGGCAACAAGCGTGCACAGTCGGCCGAGAAGGGGATCGAGGCGCTCGCCGGTGAGGTCGACACCCTGATCGTCATTCCGAATGACCGACTGCTCGAGGTGCTCGATCAGGCGACCCCGATGACCGATGCCTTCCAGGTGGCCGACGACATCCTGCGCCAGGGAGTCCAGGGGATATCCGATCTGGTGACCCTTCCCTCGATCATCAACCTCGACTTCGCCGACGTCCGCTCGGTGATGTCGGATGCCGGCCGGGCGCTGCTCGGGATCGGGATGGGTACGGGATCCGAGCGGGCGATGGTCGCGGTGGAGCGGGCGATCTCCTCGCCGCTCCTCGAAACGCCGATGGACGGTGCCCGGTCAGTCCTGCTCTCGGTCACCGGTGGCTCCGACCTCTCGCTGGTCGAGGTGTCCGAGGCTGCCCGGGCGGTCGGCGACGCGGCCCACCCCGACGCGAACATCATCTTCGGTGCCAACGTCGACGACGAGCTCGGCGACGAGCTCTGGATCACGGTCGTCGCGACCCGGTTCGACTCCCGCGGTGGCAGCTCCCGGTCCCCGAGCGTGAGCAGGCCGAGGGATCCGGGGCAGGACCTTCCCCGTCGCGGGCGCGGCGGCGACGACGAGATCCCCGAGTTCCTGGCCTGAGCCGTGGCCGGCCCGCGCGGCGTGGTCGCTGCCGGTCATCCCCTGACGGCCGAGGCAGGGGCCGGGGTCTTGAGGGACGGTGGCAATGCGGTGGACGCGGCTGTGGCGGCCGTGCTCGCCTCGTTCTCGGTCGAAAGCGCCCTGACCGGCTTCGGGGCAGGGGGCTTCATGATCGTCGCTGGTCCGAGCGTCGAGCCGTCGGTGATCGACTTCTTCGTCGCCGCACCGGGCAGGGGCGGGCACGAGAGGACGGAGGAGCTGGTCCCGGTCCCGGTCCACTTCGACGAAAAGACGAGTCAGGTCTTCAATGCCGGGGCTCCCTCCTGCGGGGTGCCGGGGACTGCGGCCGGCCTGGAGCTGGCCCTCGACCGCTTCGGCTCGGTCGCGATGGGCGATCTGATCGGGCCCGCGGTACGGCTGGCAAGGGAAGGTGCCCCGCTGAACCGGCAACAGGCCTACGTGCTGAGGATCCTCGAGCCGATCTACACCTCGACCGAAGCGGCCAGGGAGATCTACGCGCCGGACGGTCGCTACCTGGGCGAGGGCGACCTATTCCGGTACCCCGACCTGGCCGAGGCGATCGAGCGGTTCGCGGTCGAGGGGTCGGCCTCGATCCACTCCGGTGACACGGCCCGGGCGATCGAGGATTACGTCCTCGGGCGGGGTGGCACGCTCTCGGCGGACGATCTGGCGGCCTACCGGCCGATCGAACGCGCCCCGGTGGGGGCCGGGTTCCTCGGTCGCGAAGTGTTGACCAACCCTCCGCCCTCGGCCGGCGGAGTGCTGATCGCCTACTCCCTCGCCATTCTCGAAGAGCTCGGTCGCTCGGGCGTGGGGGAGGTCGCGCGGGCCCTCGATGCCGCCAACCGGGCGAGGGCGGGCGACTTCGCGGAGCGCCTCACCGAACCGGACTTCGCGGCCGGGCTGCTCTCGGGGGAGTCGATCGCGAGGGGGATCGAGGCGACCGATCATCTCGGCTCGACCACTCACCTTGCGGCATTAGATGCCGATGGCCTCTGCGCTTCGGTCACCTGCTCGAACGGGACCGGGTCCGGAATGGTCATCCCCGGTACCGGGGTCCACCTGAACAACATGCTGGGCGAGGAGGACCTCAACCCGCTCGGTTTCCACCGCCACGAGCCGGGCGAGCGGATCGGCTCGATGATGTCACCGACCCTCATCCGGGAGGGTGGCGAGGTGGTGGCCGGGCTGGGCAGCGCCGGGTCGAACCGGATCCGCTCCGCCGTGGTCCAGAGCGTGGTCAGCCTGGTGGCCGGCGAGATGGACCCCCAGCAGGCGGTCGACGCCCCGCGCATCCACGTCGAGGGCGATCTCCTCCAGGCCGAGCCCGGGGTCGATCCGGCAGCTCTCCGACGGCTCGAGGAGGCTGGTGAGGAGGTCTTCGTCTGGGACCGGATCAACCTCTTCTTCGGCGGAGTCCAGGCCGTGACCAGGGATCCTGCGACCGGCGCCCTGGCCGGAGGCGCCGATCCGCGCAGGGGCGGGGCGGTCGCCCTGGCCTGAACCCGGCCCCGATCCGGCCCGGGACTCCGTCCTCAGTGACTGAAGGCGTACTCCCGCACCCGGTCGAAGATCGCGACCAGGACGGCAACCAGGGTGTAGACCTCGAGCCTCCCGGCGACCATCAGGAACCAGGCCACGGCCAGATTGAAGTCCGACAGTGCCCCGTAGTTTTCGAGCGCACCAATCTCGCCGATCCCCGGACCGGTCACGTTCAGGGTCGCGGCCGAGGCGCTGATCGCCGAGATCACGTCGAGGCCGCCAGCCGTCATGGCCAGTACCCCGGCCCCGTAGACAATTACGTAGACGGTCAGGTAGCCGAACACGGCCCTGCGGATGTCGTCGCCGTAAACTTTTCTGCCGATCTTCAGGACCCGGACGGCCTTGGGCTTTACCTGCAGCTGGATCTCCTGAACGGCCGACTTGCCGAGCAGCATCAGCCGGATCACCTTTATTCCGCCGGCGGTCGAACCGGCACAGGCACCGACATCTTGCATCGCATCGATACATCACCTATTCGTCCATCAAAACAACTGGCCGATGCCGTGGGCTCGATGCTGGAAGGTAGCGACGAGTTTGTTCTTCTCGACGA
>JAUMBO010000015.1:1926-2394 GCA_032119635.1 Solirubrobacterales bacterium | reverse complement strand
AGGTCCGGGCGAACGAGTCCCAGTCGTCGAAGTCAACCGTGGTAAATCCGGTCGTGGTGATGATGCTGACCACCGTGAAGGCCGAGTCGAGGATCGTCCGGTCGGCGTCGATCACGTCCTCGGTCAGGAAGAGCGAGACGGCAATCGCGATGGTCATGACGAGAACGATGATCAGGAAGGTCCGGATCTCGGGGATCAGGTCGGTCACCTTCCTGCGACGGATCGCGAGCCAGTAGAAGGCGAAGTTGATGCTGCCGAGCAGCATCCCGCCGATCGCGACGATCTGGATCGCGGTCCCGTAAGACGCCATCGAGTCGTTCCGGGTCGAGAAGCCGCCGGTTGCGAGCGATGTCATCGAGTGGTTGATTGCGTCGAAGAGACCCATTCCGGCGACCAGGTAGGCGGCCGCACCGATCATCGAGAGGGTCAGGTAGACCCCGGCGATGATCTTCGCCGTGTCGATCAGCT
>JAUMBO010000015.1:1303-1916 GCA_032119635.1 Solirubrobacterales bacterium | reverse complement strand
CGTTGAAGACCGGGTCCGGCCTGGGGGGCGACCGCAACGACCAGGACCACGATCCCGATCCCGCCCAGCCACTGGGTCATGCTCCGCCAGAGCAGGACTGCGTCGCTCTGGGCCTCGATGTCGTCGATCACGGTCGCTCCCGTCGTGGTGAAGCCCGAGGCGGCCTCGAAGATCGCGTCCATCGGAGCCGAGAAGGTTCCGGTCAGGAGGAACGGGACGGCGCCGAACAGCGAGGCGACGACCCAGGCCAGGGTCACCGCCAGGAGCCCCGAGATCGTCCGGACCGACTGCGACCGGACCTCGGCCTGGCGGGAAACCAGGAAGAGCACCAGCCCGAGGCCCAACACGAGCCCCCCGGTGGCCAGGAAGGAGATCGCATCCCGTCCGTCGGCCAGACCGACGAGGCCGCAGACCAGCATCCCGCCCCCGCCCGCGATCATCGTCCCGCCGATCGCCAGGCCGACGATCGGGGCAAACAGGCTGCTCCCCGCCCGGATCAAACCTTCCCTGCAAAGGAAGACTCGATCTCGGCCAGTGTTCCGTGAGGCCCCAGCACGAGCAGGGTGTCTCCCTCCTCGATCTTCATTCCCCGGCTCGGAATCTCAACCCGGTC
>JAUMBO010000015.1:0-1218 GCA_032119635.1 Solirubrobacterales bacterium | reverse complement strand
GAGGACACCGTGGGTCTCCCCGATCGCCATGCCGCAGATGTCGGAACCGGGCGAGGCCTCGATCTCCATCGCCTCGAAGCCGGTTCTGAGCAGCCGGATCGACTTGACCGAGGTCGTATGGACGAACTTGAGGATCTCCTCGGCGGCGATCAGCCGGGGCGAGAAGGAGCCGTCCAGTCCGATCGCATCGACCAGCGGCAGGAACTCCTCGCGGGAGATAGTCGCCAGGGAGAGCCCGGCGCCCATCCGCTTGGCGTTGAGGGCGGCTACCAGGTTGGACCGGTCGTCGCCGGCGCAGGCGACGAAGGCACCCGCCCTGCCGACCCCGACCTCTTCCTGGATTTCCTGGCTGATCCCTTCATCGTCGACCACATGAGCTCGACGGACCAGACCGGCGATCTCGTCGGCCCGCTCCCGGTCCTTCTCGAGGATCGTCACGTTCACCTTGCGCTGCTCGAGCAGCTGGGCCAGCGGCAGGCCGATCCGGCCGCCGCCGAAAAGGATCGCGCTCCTGATCGGCCGGACCTCCCCGACGAAATCGGCAACGACCTCCCGAAGGGAATCCGAGGCGGTCGAAACGAGGATGTGGTCACCTGGCTCCGGGACGGAGTCGGGACGGGCGAGCATCGTCTCGTTTTCCCGCTGGATCCCGACGATGTAGGCCGGGTGGGGCCGGGCCCGAGAGAAGAGGGGCTGTCCAACCAGGGGTGAGTCGGTCCCGAGTATCAGCTCGGCCAGGGCGAGCCGTCCTTCGGTGAAGTACTCGACCGAGACCGCCCCCGGCACCTCGATCGTCTGGGCGATGCTTTCGGCCGTCGCCCGGTCGGGGTCGATCACGAAGTCGATCCCGGTCAGGTCGGTCTGGCCACCACCATCCGCGTCGAAGAACTCGGGATCCCTGACCCGGGCAACGACCGTTTTGACCCCGGCCTGCTTGGCGATCAGGGAAGAGATCACGTTCACCTCGTCGACCGTAGTAACGGCCGCGACCAGGTCGAATGCACCGACTTCAATCTCCCTGAGCATCCGGGGGCTAGCTCCGTTGCCCTGGATCACCAGGGCGTCGATCCCGGGTCCGACCTCGCGGACCCGTCGACCGGAACTCTCGATGATGCTGACGTCCTGGCCGTCCGCGACCAAGGTTCGGGCGATGTTCATCCCGACTTCTCCGGCGCCTATGACGAGGGTCTTCATATGACGTTCCTTCATCCCGAACCG
>JAUMBO010000014.1:0-1995 GCA_032119635.1 Solirubrobacterales bacterium | reverse complement strand
CAGCACTCGAGCGCCGACTGGGAGCGGTGGTTCCGGGAGATCGAGCCGATCTTCACCGAAAGGGGAGGCCGGCCCCACTGGGGCAAGCACCACACCCGAGCCGCAGCCGACCTCGCCCCGCTCTATCCCGAATGGGATTCCTTCCAGGCAGTGCGGGATGAGCTGGACCCGAACCGGACCTTCACCAACGCCTACCTCGAGCGCGTTCTCGGGGCCTGAGCCCCGGCCAAGGGTCTTACTAGAGGAAGGCCTGGCCCTCGCCGCGGTAGGTGGGGACCTGGTCGGCTATCGCGCCGTCTTCGACCAGGTAGAGGGAGTCGAACCGCTCGCATAGCTCTCCGGCCTTGCTGTGCCGCATGAAGACCGGGTCGCCGATCTCGAGGCGGTCGGCCGCCGGGCCGAGCAGGGGGGTCTGGACTTCGCCCGCGCCTTCCTCTCTATCGAGGGTCAGCCCCTCGGGCAACCACGGGGTCGGCATGCGGGCCGGACCGGGGGCGCCAGAGGAGAGGTAGCCACCACCGAGGCCGGTCACCATTCCCGGCCCGGGTCGCCGGACGACCGGGATCGCGTAGGCAGCGGCCGGGGTGAGTGAGAACCAGGAGTAGTGATCGAACTGGTTGGGTGCGTAGAAGCCCGAACCGGCCGCCACCTCGGTGACCTCGGACTCGGCCGAGGTGAACTCGAGCGAACCGGTGCCACCACCATTCACTATCTCGATCTCGGCCTCGTCCTTCAGCGCCCGGACGACTTCGGTTCTCCGCTCGGCCAGCTCCTCGATCGAGTTTCGCTGCATCCATTTGATCAGCCCGGCCCGGAACGGTCGGCCGGGAGGTCGGTCGCCGACCCCGGATATCTGGCCTTCATATGCCATCAGCGCGACCAGCTCGAGTTTGTCCCGGCGGGCGATCTCCCGGGCCAGCGCAACCGCGTCTTCGGTCGAGTGGATCGGGGAGCGCTTTGCTCCGACCTTGAGCCGCTCGCCGAAGGCCCACCAGGCGGCATCGAGCTCCAGGCAGAGCCGAACCGTGCCGGCGGTCGGCCCGAGGACCGACTCGATCAGGTCGAGGTGCTCGACGCAGTCGACGGTCAGGATCGGGGCATTCTCGGGGCTGGCTGCGTTTCGGACCGCGAGCTGGGCCAGCGCTTCGCGATCGGTGGTCGGGTAGGCCAGGAGCAGGTCCTCCATCCCGGCCTCCTCCAGCCAGAGGGTCTCGGGGAGGGTGTAGGTCATGACCCCCTGGTAGCGCTCGTCGCGGGCAAGGATCCGGTCGATCACCGACCGGCAACGGATCGACTTCGAGGCCGGCCGAACCGCCATCTCGCCGGCCCGTTCGAGCATCGAGTCCGAGTTCGACCACATCGCATCGAGGTCGACGAACGCGAACGGGGCCTCGATTCCGTCGAAGACGTCGCGGTAGTACTCGTATGTCTGACTCGGTGGGGCCACCGGCCACGAGCGTATCCGGCTCAGAGGCCGAATCCGTAGAATCGACGGGCCCGGAGAGGTGGCCGAGTGGCTGAAGGCACTCGCCTGCTAAGCGAGTAGGGGGCGCAAGCCCTCTCGAGGGTTCGAATCCCTCCCTCTCCGCTTCCGGAAGCGACATGGAGGTGACGGGGATGTCGAATGAAGGGAATGAACCGATGGGCAGGAGTCTCGCCCCGGATGTCAAGCGGGCCCTGGCTCCGGGCCTTGCGGGATTCGTTGGCCTGGTGCTCCTGGCCTTCCTCAACGTGTTCCTGAGGGACGATGATTCCGGAGGGTCGGCGATCACTGTGGTGGCAGTTGCCGTGGCCATCATCGTCTTGGGTGCGATGGTCGTCGGCGGCTACCGGGCCGGGAAGGCGTTTCGGGAGATCCCCCTGGAGTCCGGCGTCGGAAGGTTCGCGGTCCGGATGGCGGTTGCCCTTGCCGTAGGGCTCGTCGTCCTGGTAGTGACCCTCGGGATCCTTGCCGCCACCGACACGTGGGAGCGTGACTCCGAGCCATTCCTGGGC
>JAUMBO010000013.1:0-5536 GCA_032119635.1 Solirubrobacterales bacterium | reverse complement strand
AGTTCTCGTCATAGGGGGTGGCGCAGTTGCCATTGTTGTCGTTCGCCTGCCGATCCTTGGGCCAGCAGCACATGGCCGCGTTGGAGGAGCACGTGGAGGCCTCAAAATTGGTCAGAGCACTGGGCCACGTCACGCGGCTGTACTTGGCGGGGCCGTCGTAGAACTCCTTCACCTTGGCGGCGTCCGTCTGCAACCTGCTCGTGACCGCCTGGTCGTATGTCTCGTAGACGGTCTCGACCTCGTCCTGCCATTCGGACAGGCCATTGTAGAACATTTGCTCGAAGTGGTAGTCGGTACCCTTGTCGGCGGCGGCGTAGAATGGGCTAGCAGGCGCGCGAGGAAGTGAGCAAAACAATCATCCGGACCATCGGCCATATTGTGCACATGAAAGAAACGATTTACGAAAACTTACGTCACCTCGTTATCATCATACATGGCCTTACAAATGCTCTTGGCAGCTTCTTCGGGGGTTTTCCCCCCAGAGGCGACGGTCAACTTCGCAACCAAGAAGGCATCGGTCGAGTTCGACCCCGAGCTGGCCGGTGAGGCGGAGCTCGAGGCGGCAGTCGATGCGGCCGGCTACACCCCAGTGATCGTGCGCCGCCCTGGCGAAGCCGGTGCCGAAGGCGGAGCGCACGGCAAGGCAGGCCAGGATGCCCACGAGGGACACCCGGACCACCCGGACCGAGCGAGCCACGGGGAGGGAGATCCCCACGACCACATGGCCCACCAGGTGGCCAGCCTCGCCAGCCTGAAGGCGCGGCTCGTGGTGAGTGCGGTGCTGACCGTGCCGCTCGTCCTGATCACGATGGTGCCCGGCCTCCAGTTCGACTACTGGCAGTGGGTGGCCCTTGCCCTGACCATCCCGATCGTCTTCTGGGGTGGCCTCCCCTTCCACCGCTCGGCGCTTCGCTCGGCCCGCCACGGCGGGACGACGATGGACACGCTGATCTCCCTCGGCACCCTGGCCGCCTTCTTCTGGTCGCTCTACGCGCTGGTCTTCGGGGATGCCGGGATGATCGGGATGACGATGACCTTCGAGTGGGTGCCCTCCCGCGACGGAGCGCTCGATCACCTCTACTTCGAGGTGGCCGGCGTGGTCACCACCTTCCTGCTGGCCGGGCGTTACTTCGAGGAGAGGGCGAAGGAGCGGGCCGGAGATGCGCTCCGGGCCCTGATGGACATGGGCGCAAAGGAGGTTGCGGTGCTCGGGCCCGACGGGACCGAACGAATGGTCCCGGTCGGAGAGCTGGCGGTCGGGGACCGCTTCGTGGTCCGCCCGGGCGAGAAGGTGGCGACCGACGGGGTGGTGGTCGAAGGTTCATCGGCGGTCGACGAATCACTCCTGACCGGCGAGTCGGTGCCGGTGGAAAAGGTGGTCGGGGACGAAGTGGTGGGCGCCAGCATCAACGCCGATGGCAGGCTGGTGATCGAGGCGACCCGGGTCGGCTCGGAGACCGCGCTCGCCCAGATCGCGCGGCTGGTCGAGGAGGCCCAGACCGGCAAGGCCCCGGTCCAGCGCCTGGCCGACCGGATCTCGTCGATCTTCGTCCCGGTGGTGATCGTGCTCGCCCTCGCCACGCTCGGTTTTTGGCTGATCGAGGGCAGTGGGGCGCCGTTTGCGATCAGCGCCGCCGTCTCGGTCCTGATCATCGCCTGCCCCTGCGCGCTCGGGCTGGCGACGCCCCTGGCGCTCCTGGTCGGGACGGGCCGGGGGGCCCAACTCGGGATCCTGATCCGGGGGCCGGAGGTACTCGAGTCGACCCGCAGGGTGGACGCCGTCCTGCTCGACAAGACGGGCACCCTGACCACGGGCGAGATGAGGCTGGCCGGAACCGAGTTCGCGGATGGGTTCGACCGGGAGGAGGTCCTCGGGGCAGTTGGTGCGGTCGAGGATGCCTCCGGGCATCCGATCGCCCGGGCGGTTGCGGAGGGGATCCGGTCCGAGCTGGGATCGCTGCCGCCGGTCGAGGGGTTTCGCAGCCTGGAAGGGCTGGGCGTCGAGGGGACGGTCGGCGGCAGGTGGGTGCTGGTCGGCCGGGCCTCGATCGAGGGGCACGGGCCGGTGCCCGAGGCACTCGGGAGGTTCCTCGAGGAAAGCGAAGCCTCGGGGATGACGGCGATCCTCGCCTCGCTCGACGGCGCCCCGACGGCTGCGATGGCGGTCGCCGACACGATCCGGGCCACCAGCAGCGAGGCGGTCGAAGGGTTGAAGGAGCTTGGAGCAACGCCGGTCCTGCTGACCGGGGACAACGCCCGAACGGCCTGGGCGGTGGCCGGCGAGGTCGGGATCGAGGAGGTGATCGCCGGGGTCCTGCCGGAGGGCAAGGTGGAGGCGGTACGGGATCGCCAGGCTACGGGCCGGGTGGTTGCGATGGTCGGCGACGGGGTGAACGACTCCCCCTCGCTGGCCCAGGCCGACCTCGGGATCTCGATCGGGACCGGATCGGACGTGGCGATCGAAGCCGGGGACCTGACCCTCGTCTCGGGCGACCCGCGCGGGGCAGTCGATGCGATCCGGCTTTCCCGAGCAACGCTCAGGACGATCAAACAGAACCTCTTCTTCGCCTTCGCCTACAACACAGTGTTGATTCCGGTCGCGATGACCGGCCGGCTGAACCCGATCCTCGCCGGGGCGGCGATGGCGCTCTCCTCGATATTCGTGGTTACCAACTCGCTCCGGCTGCGCGGTTTCCGGCGCTCGGCCTGATCAGCTGCGCAGTCGGGAAGGGGGGCCCACTCCAAGGGCAGGCCTCTTCCCCGGACAGGTTGAACGGGCGGCGGATCAGGGTCGAGGGCCGGGCGCGAAGAGCCGGGACCCGGTGGCGGTCACCTGGCGCAGACCGAGCAGTCGGGAGACCGTCACCTGCCGCAGGTTCCTCGTCTTGAGGCGCTGGAGGATCCGGGGCAACGCCTTGACCGTGCCCTCGTGGAGGCCGAGGCCGTCGTGCATCAAGACGATCGAACCGGGCCTAGCCATCCCGGTGACCCGGCTGTAGATCGTCCCGGCATCGAGGTCGGCGATGAAGCCGTCCCATGAGTCGACGTCCCAGCCAATGGTGAGCATCTCCTGGTTGCGGGCCCGCTCGATCAGGGCATCGTTGATCGCGCCATAGGGAGCACGAAAGAGACAGGGCTTGAAGCCGGTGACCCGCCTGATCACCCGGTTGGTCCGCTGGAGTTCCCGCCCCGACGGGTACCGGGGGTGGGTGTAGGAGTGGTTGGCCAATTCGTGACCCTGGCGATGGATCCGCGTGAGCAGGGCCCGATGGTTGGCGGCGAAGCTGCCCCGCACGAAGAAGGTTGCCTGGACGTCAAACCTGCGAAGGATCGAGAGCACCCTCGGCGTGTACTCCTTCGTCGGACCTCCGTCGAAGGTGAGCGCGACCCGGCGACCCTTGGCGGGACCGGAGTCGCGGAAGCTCGGCCCCTTGGCGACACAGCCGGTCACAGGAGCCTCCGCCCTCTCTGCCCCGCCCGGGGGTCCCGATTCCGCCTCTGCAACGCCGAGCGCCAGGATCACCACCGATCCGAACGCCGCAAGGCCAAGAGCTGCCCTGCCCCGTCGTTTTCTCGTTCGAAACGGCATTCCCTGATGTTAGGGGGCCGTGCGAACCCGTTCCGGTGGGCCGGCGAAGCTCGCCGAGCCGCGCAACCTAGCGGACTATGACCTTGCCCTTCATGTCCGAGTGGAGCGTGCAGACGTAGCCGTAGGTTCCACTCCGCTTGAACGTCTTGGAATACCTGCGGCCCTTGGTCAGGTTGGGCGAGTCGAGGCCCTTACCCTTCACGTTGTGGACGCCCTGGCGGATCACCCAGGTGACCTTGGTCCCGCGCTTCACCTTGATCGACTTCGGCGAGAAGTAGTTGTTGTAGGCGCCGACGGTCTTGGAGGCCCGCTCGGAGGCGGTCGAGCCGGCCGTGGCCGGAACGGCAAAGAGGACGAGTGCGGCGAGTACGAGAAGTTTCTTCATTGGACGGGAGTATAGGTGGCCGAGCCTCGGGCCCCGGCGGAGTCGGGCGGCGAGAGTAGGGCCCCGGGCATGGTCTGCTCGCCCGAGGCGACCGCAGCGGAGTGTTGACATCCCATGGGTAATCAGTGATCCTCCCCACCATGGGGGGTCGAATTTCGCCGTCGCTGGTCATCTCGGTCATAGCGCTGTTCGTGGCGCTCGGCGGGGCGAGCTATGCCGCGATCAAGATTCCGAAGAACTCGGTCGGGACCAAGCAGTTGAAGAACCGCGCCGTCAACTCGAACAAGGTCAGGGACGGCTCGCTGCTACTCAGGGACTTCAAGAGCGGACAGGTGAAGCCGAACGCCTGGGAGGGGAACAAGGACGGGAACCCGGAGCCGATCCCTTCGACCTTCAGCACGATCATCAACACGGCAGTGCTGCCGAAGGGCAACTACGTGCTGCTGGCCAGGGCGAATGTGATCGGTGGGGGGTCCGTCGTCAACCGGATGATCTGCTCGGTTGGCAATGACGCGGCTCAGAACTTCACCGTCGGCCAGGCGGAGGTGTTCCCGCTCTCGATGAACGGGACGATCACCCTGACCGCACCGGAGGCCGCCACGCTCAGCTGCCTGAAGACCGCCGGCGAGCCCGAGATCGCCCAGGCCCACGTGATCGCGATACCGGTCGGGAAGTTGACCAAGGGCACGAGCGGCCCCTGACCATCGGGGATAGCGGTCGGGTTGGCTGCCGCTAGCGAACGCGCCAGGTGTAGGCCGTTAGGGAGCTCGGTACCCCATCGGGCACCGTCGCCTGAACTCGCAGGGTGTGCCTGCCGCGCTTCAGGTTGCGGAAGGTGACCGCCGCACCGCACCGCCTGAAAGGTTTCGAGTCGAGACTGCAGGTGAAGGCGGTGTCGGACTCGTCGGATGCGAGCCTGAAACGGGCAACTCGGGATCGGGTCGTTCTGGGCGGCTTCTGCCTGAACGAGAGGACCGGGCGTCTGCTCACGACACCCCGATAGACGGTGTTGCCCCCGGCGTCATCGAGCGAGAGGAGGAGTCCGCCGGTGGCCGGGTCGATGGCGACGGCACTGCCGTAGGAAGTCAGCGGAATCGGACTCAAAGCGGCTCCGTCGTTGGTGCTGAAACGCAGCAGCCTGGGCCCGGCCGCGCCCCGCACCTCGGTGTTTCCGTCGTCGAGCACGTAGGCGACACCGTTCGAATCGATCGCGAGGGAGCGCGGGGAGCCGAACTGTCGGGGCCCTGGCCCACTCTCGCCAACGCTCCAGACAACCTCGTAATCACCGCCAAACTTGATCAGCTTCCCGTTGGAGCGATCGACCACGTAGATGAAGCCGGATGAGTCGAGAGCGATGGCGACGAGCTCACCCATCGCGGGCGGACCCTCGTAGACGTCGAGCAGGCCGTAGTTGGACCCGGAGTCCGAGAGGGAGGAGCGTTGCCACTTCGAGATTGCGTAAACCGACTGGCTGTCCCCTCGGTCACTGATCGCGTAGAGCAGGACGCCGTCGAGGGCCAGGCCGTTCGTGTTGCCCGGTCCGGGGTTGCCGTCAAAAAGTG
>JAUMBO010000012.1:0-11315 GCA_032119635.1 Solirubrobacterales bacterium | reverse complement strand
CCCCCAGGCTATTCGTAGGAAATCGCCTCGAGCACGTCGAGGTCGGCCGCCTTGCGCGCCGGATAGATCGCGGCCAGCACCCCGGCCAGGGCCGAGAGCACGAGGATCGCGGCCAGGGTCGGGATCGGGTAGCTGAGCACGAACCCCTCGCCCTCGAGCGGGATGCCCATCAGGAAGGCGAAGGCGATGCCGAGGAAGAGTCCGGCCCCGGCCCCGAGCACGGCCGTGATCACGGCCTCGTACCGGATCATCCGCTTGACCTGTCTCCGTGACATCCCGACCGCCCGGAGCATCCCGAGTTCCCTGGTCCGCTCATAGATCGAGAGGATCAGGGTGACCACGATCCCGACCAGCGAGACGACCACCGCCAGGGCGAGCAGTACGTAGATCAACGCGAGCAGGCCGTTGATCTGCTCCTGCTGGCGATCCTTGAGTTCCTCCTGGTTGAGCACCTCGACGGTCGGGAAGCCGACCCGGTCGAGTCTCCTGGCTACCCGCTCCTTGACCGTCTCGACCCCCGCCCCGGGCTCGACCCTGGTCAGCGCGAACTGGTCCTCGAAGACCCCGAACTCCCGGCCCATCGAAGCCTGGTCGATCACGATGTCGCCGAGCAGGTCGAGGTTCCCCGAAGCCATGATCCCGATCACCTCGAGCTTCGGCTTCGTTCCCGTGGCCGAGAGGACCTCGAACCGGTCGCCGATCTCCAGCCGCTCCGAATTGGCTAGCCCCTGGGAGATCACGGCCCTGCCCCTGGCCAGCTCGTCCAGGGCCCGGGGCGAGCCCGGTGCCCAGTCGACGTCGATCACCTGGTCGACCGTCGCCGGCTGGACCGAGGAGAGCTGGCGCTCGCCCGACCCGCGGATCCCGACCTGGGCGAAGCGGATGCCCGAGGCCGCCGCAACACCGTCGACCTTCGCCGCCTCGACGACCGCCTCGGGCGGGATCGGGACGAAGCCTCCCGGGCCCTGGAGCACGACCTCGCCTTCGAGGTTCTGGTCGATCACGTCGGTGACCGAACTGTTCAGCCCCGAGGCGAAGATCGAGACGAAGCTCACCAGGGCGATGCCGATCATCAGGGCGGCCGAGGTGACGGCCGTTCGCGAGGGGTTGCGGAGAGCGTTCTCGGTCGCAAGCCGTCCGTTCAGCCCCCCGATCACCCGGACGGGCGCGCCGATCGTCCGGACCAGGGGCTGGATCAGCCGAGGGCTGAAGATGGAGATCGCGATCACAAGGGCGACGGCCCCGGCCCCGATCCGTGCCGCCCCGGCTCCGCCCTCGATGCCGTCGATCAGGACCCAGGCGATCAGCCCGATGCCTGCCACGGTGAGGGTCGAGGAGATCAGCGCCCTGATCCAGAGCCTCGTCCGGCCGGCCTGGAGAACGTTCTCGGAGAGTGCCGCGATCGGGGGCACCCGGGTCGCCCGCCAGGCCGGGATCATCGAGGAGACCAGGGTCACGCCGATCCCGACGATGAACGAGGCGACGATGGTGCGGGGGGCGATGACCAGTGACTTGCTGGGCAGGTCGGCGCCGAGCGCACTGAGCAGGGCGCTCAAACCCTCGGCCAGGGCAATGCCCACGACCAGGCCCAGGCCGGAGGCGATCAGGCCGATCAGGATTCCCTCGGCGAGGACGGTGCCGAGGATCTGGCGCCGCGAAGCCCCGAGCGTCCGCAGCATCCCGAACTCCCTGGTCCGCTGGGCGACCGTGATCGAGAAGACGTTGAAGATCACGAAGGATCCAACGAGGAGCGAGATGGCGGCGAAGGCGAACAGGGCGATCGTCAGGAAGCTGAGACCCTCCCGTACGTCGCTCGCCTGGCGATCGGCGTTCTCCTGTCCGGTCTCGACCAGCAGGTCGTCCGGGAGCACGGACCGGACCCGGTCCCTGAGGACCTCGTCGTCGACTGAGCCGTCGCCGCCGACCGAGATCTGGTCGAACTCCCCTTTCCGGTCGGTCAGTGACTGGGCCTCGTCGAGGGTGACCTGGGCGATCGAGGTTCCGCCGAAGGAGGCACCACCGAGCTGGGTCAGGCCGACGACCTCGAACTTGCGGGCGGGGCCGGCGCCGATCAGCTGGATCTTCCCGCCGAGCTCGACCCCACCCCGGCGGGCCGCCTCGAGGTCGAGTGCCGCCTCGCCGGGCCGGCTCGCCTGCCTTCCCTGGACGTACTCGATCGAAGAGAGCCGGGACGGGAGTCCGGAGGAGATGAACTGTGGCGCGAACGGTGCGCCGGTCGACTCGTTCTCGAGGTTGAGGATCGAGCCGGTCGAGAAGACCGAACCCTCGGCGATCTCCACACCTTCGACCGCCTGGACACGCTTCAGGTAACGGTCGGAAAAGGCGGGGACGCTACCGTCGAACTGCCGGACCTGCTCCTGGCGGTTCACGGTCACGTCGATCCGCTCGTTCGACCGGACGAAGATCTCGTCGAAGGCCTCGTTGGTCGTGTCGGTGAGGACGTAGGTGCCTGAGACGAGCGCGATCCCGAACACGACCGCGATCGCCGTCATCACCGTTCGCCACTTCCGGGCAACCAGGTTCTTCAGGCCGAGGCGGAGCAAGCCGGGGCGCTCAGGCCAGGGTCTTCAACAGCTCGATCACGGCATCGGCCGAGACCGGCGGCGCATCGTGGACCAGCCTGCCGTCCCTGAGGGCGATCAGCCGGTCTCCGTGGGCGGCTGCGTCGGGTTCGTGGGTGACCATGATCACCGTCTGGCCGAAATCATCCACCGATCCCCTGAGCAGTGCGAGGACGTCGGCCGAGGACTTCGAGTCGAGGTTCCCGGTCGGCTCGTCGGCAAACAGGACGGCCGGCCTGGTGACCAGCGCCCGGGCCACGGCCACCCGCTGCTGCTGCCCGCCCGAGAGCTCGGCCGGGCGGTGGCTGCGTCGATCGGTGAGCCCGACCCGCTCGATCACCAGGTCGACCCATTCCGGGTCCGGTGTCCGTTTGGCGATCGTGAGCGGCAGCAGGATGTTCTCCTCGGCGGTCAGGACCGGCAGCAGGTTGAAGAACTGGAAGACGAAGCCGAGCTTGTCGCGCCGGAGCTGGGTCAGGTCGTTGTCGTCGAGTCCCGTGATCTCGACTCCCTCGATCTCGACCGTGCCGGCAGTCGGACGGTCGAGGCCGGCGAGGATATGCATCAAGGTCGACTTGCCCGAACCCGAAGGGCCCATGATCGCCGTGAAGCGACCCGGCTCGAACTCGACGTCGACCCCGTCGAGGGCCCGGACCTCGGCCGCGCCCTCGCCGTAGACCCGCTCGAGGCCACGGGCCAGTACGACCGGCTTTCCGGAAGCGTCCTGGGGCTCGGTCGAGGGGAGGGCCGATTCCACGGGACTCAGCCTACCGGCAGGGCCCGCAGGCGGGTGGCGGCTCGATCGCCGCCACCCGCCCGGAGAGAGGGAACGGGCCCTTGGGGGAAGGGGTCAGACGTTGCGAGGGAGAAGGATCTCGCGGGCGATGACCATGCGCTGGATCTGGCTGGTGCCTTCGTACAGCTGCATGATCTTGGCGTCACGCATGAACTTCTCGACCGGGTACTCCTTGATGAAGCCGTACCCGCCGAACACCTGGACGGCGTCGGTGGTGACCTCCATCGCCGAGTCGGCCGCGAACCTCTTGGCCTGCGAGGAGGAGAGGGTGTTCCGCTGGCCGTTGTCGAGCTGCCAGGCCGAGAGCCAGGTCAGCAGACGTGCCGCGTCGACCTTGACCGACATGTCGGCGATCAGGAACTGGATCGCCTGGTGCATCGCGATCGGCACGCCGAACTGCTGGCGCTCCTTCGAGTAGTCGGCGGCGGCCTCCATCGCGGCGCGGGCGATGCCGACGGCCATCGCGGCCACACCGGGCCGGGTCCGGTCGAGGGTCATCATCGCGAGCTTGAAGCCCTTGTTCTCCTCGCCCAGCATGTTCTCGGCCGGAACCTCGACCTCGTTGAAGGTGACCGTCGCGGTGTTCGAGGCCCGCTGACCCATCTTGTCTTCCTTCTTGTCGATCGTGATTCCGTCCTGGCGGTCGACCACGAAAGCCGTGATCCCGCGGCTGCCGGCATCGGGGTCGGTCTTGGCGTAGACCGTGTACCAGTCGGCGTACTGGCCGTTGGTGATGAAGCACTTCGAGCCGTTGAGGACGTACTTGTCGCCCTTCTTCTCCGCCCTGGTCTTCATCCCGGCGACGTCGGAGCCGGCATCGGGCTCGGTCAGGCAGAACGAGGCGAGCTTCGGCTCCTCGGCGAGCATCCCGAGGTACTTCTTCTTGGTCTCCTCCGAGCCGCCCAGCTCCACCGGTGCGGCTGCGAGGCCGTTGGCGCCGATGCTGGTCCCGATCCCGGAGCAACCCCAGGCGAGCTCCTCCTCGATCAGGCAGCCCGAGAGGTAGTCGAGGCCGGCGCCGCCGTACTCGGCTCCCAGGTGGTTGTTCATCAGGCCGACTTCCCAGGCCTTGTCGAGGATCTCCTGGGGCCAGGTGCCTTCCTTGTCGTACTCCCAGGCGACCGGGCGCATCTCGTTCTCGGCGAAGTTGTGCGCCATCTCCTGGAGGTCCTTCTGTTCGTCGGTAAGCGTGAATTCGACCACTTGGACTCGACTTCCTTTCGTCGTATCGTTGCCCGAAGTCCCCGGATTCGCAGCAGTAGCGGCAAAAACGAAGACCGATTGACTAATCAGTCAACAAACCTGCCTCAAGAGTAGCGCACCGGACGGAGACCTTCCCGAATTCCCCTCCACTCGCCTAGTCTTGGGAGTCGGTGGCCCAGCTGACCTCCTCCGACTTCCCCTCGCTGACCCTCTTCCTGGGGATCGTTCTCGCCGTCGCCCTGGTCGTGGCCGCGGTCATGTTCTCCCGCTCGGGGACGGCCCTCCGGAACCTCGGTGGCGGTCGGTGGGCAATCGATCGTCAGGGCGACGGGGGAACCGGGGACGGCGCAGCGAGCGAGTCCGAGACGATCGAGGAGGTCCGCCAGATGGTCGAGGCGAGGGACTTCCGCCTCAGGCGACGGGGCGAGGACGGAATCGACGTCGAGGCCGAGGTGACCAGGCTGACCGGGGTCGAACGGGGCCCGGAGGGTGAAATCGCCGCCTGGACGGTCGAGATCAGGCAGCTGGTCATCGCCAACAACGAGCGCCGCAGGCGGCGGGGCGAGGAACCGCTCGACGTCGAGGCCGAGGTCGCGAGGCGCCTCGACGAGTGGACCTGATCGCCCGGCGCTGGCTACGATCGCACCGTGAGCGAAGAGGCGGAAACCTACGACCTCGAACAGCTGGCAGAACAGCCGGGCCTCTACTTCAACCCGAGGACCGAGGTGATCATCGCGGTCGACGATTCGGCCTCGGTCGACCAGGAGGCATTCGACTCGGCCGGTCTCGAGGAAGCGGAGTGGGTTCGGATCTCGGACGAGGTCCCGATCGACGAGCAGGAGCGAGACGAGGCCCTCGAGGCCTACCAGGCCGAATACCACGCTGGTGGGGGCGGCTCGCTCTCCGCGACCGTACGTGACCAGGAGACCGGCGGCGAAGACGAACTCGACCGGCCGGAACGGGGGGCCGATCCCGACCTCGACGAAGACGGGGAACCGGGCGACGAGGCTGGCGACGGCGAGTCGGACGGGGAGCCGGAGTGATCGCCGAGGGTGAAAGGGCTCCCGACTTCACGCTCGAGGACCAGCACGGGAAGCCGGTTTCGCTCACCGACCTGAAGGGCGGCAGGGTCGTTCTCTACTTCTATCCCCGGGCAAATACCTCGGGCTGCACCACCCAGGCCTGCGGGGTGCGGGACCGGGCGGACGAATACCGCGAAGCCGGGGCGACGGTGATCGGCGTGTCGCCCGATCCCGTGGCCGACATCGCCAGCTTCGACGAGAAGAACGGGCTCGGCTTCACCCTGCTGGCCGATCCGGACCACGAGGTGGCCGAGGCCTACGGCACCTGGGTCGAGAAGTCGATGTACGGCAAGAAGTACATGGGGGTCCAGCGGGCGACCTTCGTGATCGGCCCCGACGGTACGGTCGAAAAGGTCTTCCCGAAGGTCCAGCCGAAGAAACACGACGACCTCGTCCTGGGCGCCCTTTCCGAGCTGGCCTGAGGCCCGGACCCTGCCCGGGCCTCGCGCCCCGGTGGAGTACGCTCGCCGCGATGTCGCCACGAACCATCCTCTACACCGGTAAGGGCGGGGTCGGGAAGACGAGCGTCGCCGCGGCCACCGCCTCGACCTGCGCCGCCCGCGGGGCCCGGACGCTGGTCCTCTCGACCGACCCGGCACACAGCCTCTCGGATGCCCTCGGGGTCGATCTCGGCCCGGAGCCGTCGGAGGTCTCGCCCGGACTCTGGGGCCAGGAGGTCTCGGTGGCCGACGGCGTCGAGCGGAACTGGAGCCACGTCTCGACCTGGCTCGGCGGCGTGCTCGCCGGCAAGGGCGTCGACCGGGTCCGGGCCGAGGAGCTGACCGTCCCCCCAGGCATGGACGAGCTCTTCTCGCTGCTCGAGATCGGCCGCCACTGGAAGGAGGACGAGTTCGAGGTACTGATCGTCGACTGCGCCCCGACCGCCGAGACGATCAAGCTGCTCGGCTTCCCCGAGGTTGCCGAGTGGTGGATGGAGAAGGTCTTCCCCTGGAACCGGAGCCTGCTGAGCTCGGCCGCCCCACTGGCCCGGGCGCTCGACATCTCGCTCCCCGACCCGGCGATGATCGAACAGGTCGAGGACGTGGTCGAGCAGCTGGTCGAGATGGACGCGATCCTCAAGGACCGGGAGAAGACATCGGTCCGGCTGGTCATGAACCCCGACCGGATGGTTATCGACGAATCCCGCCGGACCTTCACCCTGCTCTCGCTGTACGGCTACGGGACCGATGCCGTGGTGGTCAACAGGGTCTTCCCGGAAGAGGTCGAGGGCACCTACTTCGGGCCATGGCGGGAGCGCCAGGAGGAGGACCTGGCCTCGGTGGCCGACGCCTTCGCCCCGGTCCCGGTGCTGACCGCCCGCTACTTCGACCGGGAGGTCCGGGGGGCCGAGATGCATGAAGCCCTGGCCGGCGAACTGTTCGAAGGACTCGACCCGGCCTCGATCCTGGGCGACGGGCACGGTCGCGAGATCCTCCAGGAGGACGGCAGGACGGTGATCCGGATCCCGGTCCCGTTCGCCGACGGCCGCGACCTCCGACTGGCCCGGAACGGCGACGAGTTGACGGTCACTCTCGCCAACCTGAGGCGCACTATCATCGTTCCGTCCGGCCTCCGCGGGCGCGATCCGACCCGGGCCTCGCTCGAAGACGGCAGGCTGGAGATCCTCTATGAGGACTGACGAACTGAGAATCGATCCGAGTCACCCCCACGGGACCGGCCATCCGGCCGGTGATTCCGCGGCGGGCAACGGCTCGGCCGGGACCACCGGTGCCGACCGCTTCTGGGGTGAGTTCTCCCGGACCAGGGCCGGTCGGTCGAACCCCGGGGGCTCCGCCAACGGATCGGACCGAGGGCGACGCGACGGCGGCACCGAATGCCTCGAGTGGTGTCCGATCTGTCGTTCGGCGGAGCTGATCCGGGGTACCGCTTCCCCCGACCTCAGGGGTCAGCTGGAGGCGATCCAGAACGAGGCCTTCAACGTCATGAGGGCCTTCATGGCAGCCTACGCCGAGAAGGTACCCGGTCAGGATTCCGGACCGGGGAGTGGCCGCGCCAGTCGGGACGGCGAGGCCGACCGGGTCGATATCCCGATCGAGTAGCCGGGGTTCAACCGGGCGGGACCGGAATCTTCCAGCGCTTCAGGCCCGCTTCGATCCGCTTGTTCACCTCTTCGACCACGGCGATCCGGGCGTACCGTTTCGACTCGCCCGGGACCACGATCCATGGCGCGAACTCCCGGTCGGTCTTCTTGAGCATCTCCTCGACCGCCTCCTCGTACTCCGGCCACCGGTCGCGGTTTCGCCAATCCTCCTCGGTCAACTTCCACTGCTTCAGCGGGTCATCGGCCCGGGCCTCGAAACGCCTCAGTTGCTCCTCCTGAGATATGTGCATCCAGAACTTGACGATCACCATTCCCTCGGCCGCCAGCCCCTGTTCGAAGTTCCGGATCTCCTTGAATGAACGTCGCCAGACCGGCGCCGGGGTGAACCCCTCGACCCGCTCGACCAGCACCCGCCCGTACCAGCTGCGGTCGAGAATCGCCATTCCTCCCCAGCCAGGGAGCGAGGACTGGAACCGGTTGAGGAAGTGGTGACGCTTCTCGTCGCTGGTCGGTGCGGCGAACTGAGAGACCCTGACGTGGCGCGGATCCAGCGGGAAGGCGAGCCGCTTGATCGCGCCGCCCTTGCCGGAGGCATCCCAGCCCTCGAATATCACCAGCACGGGGGGGCCGACCTCACCCTCTCCCATCTGGCCACCGAGGGTCAGCCGGAGCTGGGCCAGCCGGGCCTGTGCCCTTGCGAGCCTCTTCTGCGCCTTCTTCTTGCCGACCTCGGCCGTCAGGTCGACCTTCGACAGACGTCCCATTGCCCGGGAGCCTAGGGCAGGACGGGCAGGACCGGGGCGACCCTCCCCTATCCTTCGCGCGGTGACCGCCTCGACCGCCGAGACACCGGAATCGCCCACCGAGGTCGGGGAGGCCCTCGCCGGGGCCTCCTACCTGGCCGACGACACCGTATCCCTGGTCGCCTTCCTCGCCCAACGGCTCGGACGGCCGATCCTGGTCGAAGGTCCGGCCGGCGTGGGAAAGACCGAACTGGCCAAGGCCCTCTCCCGGGCGAGCGGCCGAGAGCTGGTCAGGCTCCAATGCTACGAGGGGCTCGACGAGGCGAAGGCGCTCTATGAGTGGAACTACCGCAAGCAGCTGCTCGGCATCCAGGCCCGAGCCACGGCCGGTGGCGAGGACGGTGAAGAAGTCGGGATCGACGAGATCTTCGCCCCCGAATACCTGCTCGAGCGACCCCTGCTCAGGGCGATCGCCTCGCCCGAGCCGGTCGTCCTGCTGATCGACGAGATCGACAAGACCGACCAGGAGTTCGAGGCGATGCTGCTCGAGCTGCTCTCCGACTTCCAGGTCACGATCCCGGAGCTCGGCAGGGTCGAGGCCGAGACCCACCCGATAGTGGTGATCACTTCGAACGACTCGAGGGAGCTGACCGAGGCGCTGAAGCGGAGGTGCCTCTACCTCTGGATCGATTACCCGGAAGCCGAGCGCGAGGCCGAGATAGTCCGGCTTCACGAGCCCGGCATCGACGAGGCGCTGGCCCAGAGGCTGGTCGAGGTAGTCGGCCAGGTCCGCGAGCTCGACCTGCGGAAGCCGCCTTCGATCTCGGAGTCGATCGACTGGGCCAGGACTCTGGTCCTGCTCGGGGCGGACGACATCGACGAGAAGACGCTCCGGGACTCGCTCTCGACGATCGTCAAGCACAGGTCCGATCTCGACCTGGTCGCCGAGAAGGTCGGTCCCGGCCTCGGGCGGGGCGACCGGAACGGCACCCCGGGAGGATGACCCCGGAACGGCCGCCGGCCCGGATCGCCGACCGGCTGATCGAGCTCTGTGGTGAGCTGAGGGCCGAGGGTCTCGCGGTCGGGACCTCCGAGGTACTCGATGCGGCGCTCGCGCTGGAATCGGTCGGCTGGCAGGAGGAAGAAGGATTCAGGGAGGCGATCGCCGCCACGGTCGCGAAGTCCCAGGGCGACCGGGAGGTCTTCGACCTGGTCTTCGACCGCTTCTTCTTTCGGGCGACCGAGGCCGAGGCGCTGGTCCGCGAACCGGACCCGGAAGGAGCGGGAACGGGTGGCGGGGCCGACGATGGCGCCCTCGCCGAGCTGACGATCGATGACCTGGCCCAGGCGGTCACCGAAGCGATCGAGTCCGGCGACACGGGTCGGATGAACGAACTGGCCCGGCTCTCGATCGCACTCTTCGGCCGCGACGGAGAGCGTTCCGGGGTGGTCGGGGTCGACCTGCAAAGGATCAGGCGTGGGCTCGGGATAAGCCCGGGCGGTGAAGGCGCCGGGCCGGATCCCGAGGGGCGGCGGCTCTTCGAGCGGCAGCTGAGGCGCGAACTCGAACGCCGGCAGATCTCGAGCCAGGGGAAGCTGCCCCCGGCCCGGCCTCTCAGGGACCTGAGCCGGGCTCTGCCGGTCCGGGGCGCCTCCGACCTGGCCCAGGTCCAGCGGGCGATCTTCCGGCTGAAGCGGCGACTGGCCACGGTCGGCCACGACCCCCGCCAGGGAGGGCGGGGACGGACGCTCGACTTCCGAAAGACTGCACGGGCCTCGCTCCAGACCGGTGGCGTGCCGCTCGACCTCCGCTACCGGCCGAAGCGGCCGCGCAAGCCCGAGATCTACGTGCTCTGCGACGTCTCGTCGTCGGTCAGCTCGGCTTCGACCTTCTTCCTGTCCGTGGTCCACGCGCTGCACGACTCGTTCCGGCGGCTGCGGAGCTTCGTCTTCATCGAACGGATCTCGGAGGTGACCGACCACTTCCTGAGGGAACGGGACTTCGCTGCCGTTTCGGAACGGATCACGACCGCCGGCGGGGTCGCCGATGTCTCCGGCTACACCGACTACGGGCGGGTCTGGTCCGAATTCCTCGAAGACGTCTCGACCGACCTCGGACCCCGCTCGACCGTGATCGTGCTCGGCGATGCCCGGACCAACGGACGGCCGCCCGGGGCCGGGAACTTCCGGGCCGTGGCCGAGCGGGCCCGCCGCACCTTCTGGCTGAACCCCGAGCCGGCCTCGTACTGGAACTACGGCGACTCGGCAATGGCGGCCTACGCCCCGTCCTGCGACGGCGTCTTCGAATGCTGGACCACCGACCAGCTGGAGGACTTCGTCGACCTCCTGGCCCGAAACGGAGGCGACGCCTCGGTCCACCCGGCGGCTCTGGCCAAGCCGGGGCACCGCTTCTGAGGCTTCCGGCCGGTCGGACGCACCTACACTCCCGACGGCGATGACGGTCACGGTCGAGATCGAGGGAGTGAGTCGGCGATTCGGGGACCTCGAGGTACTCGACGACGTCGGCCTGACCGTTTCCCGGGGCGAGGTCCTCGCGGTGATCGGGCCGTCGGGATGCGGTAAGTCCACCCTGCTCGCCCTGCTGGCCGGGCTCGACGAGCCGGATTCCGGGGCCGTGGCGATCGACGGGCGGACCGACGCCGAGGGCCGCCGGGCCGGTTCCGCCCTGATGCCCCAGGACGACTGCCTCCTGCCCTGGTTCCCGGCCCTCGACAACGCCGGGCTGGCGATCCGGAATCGTGGCGCGAGCCGCCGGGCGGCCCGGGAGGCGGCCCGGCCGGTCTTCGAGCGCCTCGGCCTGGCGGGATTCGAGGGGGCGAGTCCGGC
>JAUMBO010000011.1:0-8867 GCA_032119635.1 Solirubrobacterales bacterium | reverse complement strand
GCTCGTTCTGGCACTGGACGACGATCCCGGTGGGCTCGTGGGTTATCCGGACGGCCGAGTCCGTCTTGTTGACGTGCTGTCCACCGGCCCCCGAAGCCCGGTAGGTGTCGACCCGGATGTCGGCATCCTCGATCTCGATCTCGACGTTCTCGTCGACCATCGGGGCGACGTCGAGCTGTGCGAAGGAAGTGTGCCTGCGCGAGGACGAGTCGAAGGGCGAGATCCTGACCAGGCGGTGGACCCCCCGCTCGGCTGCCACGAGGCCGTAGGCGTTCTCCCCCCTGAGGACGAAGGTGGCCGACTTGAGGCCCGCCTCGTCGCCCTCGGAGGCCTCCTTCATCTCGACCTCGAAGCCCCGGCGCTCGGCCCACCTGAGGTACATCCTCAGCAGGATCTCGGCCCAGTCCTGGGAGTCCGTCCCCCCAGCACCGGCATGGACCGAGACGATCGCATCACCGGCGTCGTAGGGGCCACTGAACAGACGGGCCTCCTCGAGTTCCGAGAGCCTCGCCTCGATCGAGGAGAGCTGCTCCTCCAGCTCCGAAGCCATCTCGGCGTCGGTCTCGGCCATTTCGGCCATCTCGTCGAGGTCGGCGACGTCGGTCTCGAGCGAACGGAAGGACTGGAGCTTCTTCTGGGCGCGGGAGTGGGCCGAAGAAACCCCGGCGGCCGACTCACTGTCGTCCCAGAAGCCGGGCTTCTGCATCTCCCCCTCGAGCCTCGAGACCTCGGCTTCCAGCTCGGCCGGATCGATGTAGTCGGCGACCAGCCGGAGTTCATCCCGGGCCGACTGGATTCGGCTGGTCAGGGACTCGATGTTGACGGCTTCGGGCACCAAGTCAGGATAGGTGACGCCGGAGCGTGCCCCCTCGCCGCTTCAGGCCGGAGTCGGAATCGCCCGTCCGATCAGGTCGGCAGCCTTCTCGCCGATCATGATCGAGGGGGCGTTGGTGTTGCCTCCGGGGATCAGTGGCATGATCGAGGCATCGGCGACCCGCAGGCCGTCGATCCCGTTCACCCTGAGCTCGGGGTCGACGACAGCCCGTTCGTCGCTTCCCATCCGGCAGGTTCCGACCGGGTGGTAGAGGGTCTCGACCCGCTGCCGGAGGTCGTCCTCGATCGCCTCCCGGTCCTCGATCGCCGGTCCGGGCAGGAGTTCCTCGCCCAGCAGGCTGGCCAGCGGCTCGTGGGCGACGATGTCGCGGGCGATCTCGACCCCGGTCACCAGGGCCTCAACGTCCTCGGACTCAGACAGCATGCTGGTCAGGAACTTCGGCGGATCGGCGGGATCGGCAGACTCGATCCAGAGCCGGCCGCGCGACTTCGGCGAAACCAGCACCGGACCGATCGTCGAGGCGTGCCCGTCGTAGGTAACCCGCCCGTGATCGACGAAGTAGGCCGGGGCGAAGTGGAACTGGAGGTCGGCCGCCGGCAGGCCCGGACGGCTACGGACGAAGGCGAAACCCTCGGCCAGGCTCGAAGTGAGCGGACCGGTCTTGCGGAAGATCCATTCGAAGAGCGCCCGGGGCTTCTCGGCATCGGCGAGGGAGCCGCCTCCGGGCATGTCCCAGACGCAAACCAGGCTGGGGTGGTCCTGGAGGTTCTCCCCCACTCCGGGACTCTCGGCCACCACCCCGATTCCCAGCTCCTCGAGCATCGGGCGCGGGCCGATACCGGAGTGGAGCAGGAGGTGCGGGGATCCGATCGCCCCAGCCGCGAGGATCACCTCCCGACCGGCCGTCACGACCCTCTCGCGCCCCCGCCTGTCACGGCATACGACCCCGGTCGCCCGGCCGTCCTCTGTCGCGACCCGCTCTACCTGCAGACCGGTCAGGACGGAAAGGTTGGGGCGCTTCATCACCGGCCGGAGAAAGGCATCGGCGCTGGACCATCGGCGACCGGCCCTCTGGGTCACCTGGGGAATCGAGACCCCGTCCTGCTCGGTCCCGTTGTAGTCGTCGGTGAACGGGATCCCGCTTGCCTCGGCACTCCTCAGGAACGCTTCCGAGATCTCCCTCGGCGACCTCGGGTCCTCGACCCTGAGTGGGCCGCCGGTCGCGTGGTTCCCGGAGTCGCCCCGGGAGCTGTCTTCAGACTTCAGGAAGAACGGTTCGACCCCCTCCCAGCCCCAGCCTGGGCAGCCGTCGCGTTCCCAGAGGTCGTAGTCGAGGGGGCGACCGCGAACGTAGAGCATCGCGTTCATCGCGCTCGATCCCCCCAGGCCCTTGCCCCGGGGGATGAAGAGGCGCCGGTCGTGACAGAAGGGCTCGGGTTCGGTCTCGAAGGCCCAGTCGCGAGAGCTTTCGAACTGCTGGGAGAAAGCCGCCGGGATGATCACGCTCGGGTGCCGGTTCGTGCCCCCGGCCTCGATCAGGGTGACGGAGCTCTCGGAGTCCTCGGAGAGCCGCGCGGCGAGCGCGCACCCGGCGGATCCGGCGCCAACGATCACGAAGTCGGACTCGGCCATCACCCAACACATTAGTTGGGTCGGTGCTGACAGTCCAATCGACCGGATCGGCCCTGCTCTGCGACCATCGGGGGATGAACGGCCCAGACGATGACGGGCGCAGACGCCGGAGGCTGATCCGGCTGATAGCGCTCTCGATCGCGGCGGCGGTCGCGACGATCGCGCTCAAGGTCTTCGCCTGGCTCCTCACCGATTCGGTCGGCCTGCTCTCCGACGCGGCCGAGTCCGTGGTCAACCTGGTCGCCGCCCTGATCGCCCTCTCGGTGATCCTTTGGTCGACCCGGCCGCCCGACGAGGAGCATGCCTACGGCCACGAGAAGGCCGATTACCTCTCGGCCGGGTTCGAGGGGGCGCTGATCCTGGTCGCCGCCGTGACGATCGCCTGGGCGGCCATCGACCGTCTGCTCCACCCCACCGGGCTGAGCGACGTCGGGTTCGGCCTCGCGATCTCTGTGGTCGCCTCGGTGATCAACCTCGGGGTGGCGAGAATGCTGATCGGGGCGGGCAAGGAGGAGGACTCGCTGACGCTGGTCGCCGACGGGCACCACCTGATCTCCGACGTCTGGACATCGGCCGGGGTGGTCGCCGGGGTAGCCCTGGCCTGGCTGACCGGCTGGGGGCCGCTCGACTCGATCATCGCGCTGCTGGTCGCCGCCCACATCGTCCGGACCGGCCAATCGCTGGTCCGTGAGTCGATGGCCGGTCTGATGGACCGGGCCCTCCCCGACGGACAGCGGGCCGCAATCGATGCGGTGCTCGCCGGTCGCAGGGGCGAGTCGGTCGAGTTCCACGCCCTCCGGACGAGGAAGGCCGGGAGGCGGTCGTTCATTTCAGTCCATGTGCTCGTACCGGGTGAGTGGACCGTCCAACGGGGCCACGACTTCGTCGAGTCGGTCGAAGGGGAGCTGCGAGAGACGGTCGAGAATGCGACGGTCTTCACCCACCTCGAGCCGATCGAGGATCCGGCGTCGTTCGCCGACACCGAGCTCGACCGGGGCTAGGCAGGGCCCTGAACGTCGAACGCCCGTCGAGCCTCGTCCCGGTCCTCGAACGGGCGCCACGAGGTGATCAGGCCGTCCGCACCGACTTCGAACAGCCAGGCCATTTCGTCGGTCGAGGCATGGGTTCCATCCTCCGCCCAGTGCCAGATCCGGTCCACCTCGAAGAGGACGGTCCCGCCATCGGCCGCCGCCCCGACGATCTCGATCGTCTGCTGAACCCCGCCCGGCGAACGGGTGGCCCAGTCGCGGGCACCGGTGCGCCCGGTGATCAGGCCACGCATCGAGTGGAGCTCCACCTCCGGGTCGAGCAGGGAGACGAAGCGATCGAGGTCGCGATCGTTGAAGGCCTCGACGAAGCCCCGGGCGGCCTGCTCCGCCTTGTCGGGGTCGTCGGGCGTCAGGCCCCGTGGCACTTCTTGAACTTCTTGCCGGACCCGCACCAACAGGGATCGTTACGACCGATGTTCTCCCGCTCGTCCTTGACCTTGGTCGCCGCTCCTCCGGGGGCCGCGCTTCCAGCTGGTTGACGGGCCGGCTGGGCGGCAGCAACTGCGACCTCGTCGGCCGCCCCCTCGTTGACCACCGGCTGGGCGAGCGCCGATGGCTGATCCTCGAGGGTTCCGCCCGAGTAATCGAGTCCGCCGACCTCGTCCTCGGTGACCGCGAAGGCTCCGGTCGGCTGCTCGGTCTCGACCTCGACCTCGACGTTGAAGACGAGCTTCGCGAACTCCTCCCAGATCGAGTTCATGAGCTCCTCGAACATCGCGAAACCCTCGTTCTTGTAGGCGACGATCGGCTCGATCTGGGCGAAGCCCCGCAGGTGGATGCCCTCCCGCAGGTAGTCCATGTCGTAGAGGTGCTCGCGCCACCGGTTGTCGATCACCTGGAGCAGGATGGTCCGCTCCAGGTACCGCATCAGCTCGGCACCGAGTTCCCCCTCGCGCTCGTCGTAAGCCTTCTGGGCATCGGCGGACAGCTCCTCGGTCAAGGCCTGGGCGTCGACCCCGTGAGGGTCGAGTCCGGCGACGTCGACCGACACCGGCCAGATCAGCCGGAGCTGGGCATCGAGGCCAGCGAGGTCCCAGTCCTCGACCAGGTCGCCCGGCGTGTACTCCTCGACGAGCCGGCCGACCACCCCTTCGAGCTCCTCCCGGGCGACGTCCGACATGTCGCGGCCCTCGAGGATCTCGCCGCGGTAGCGGTAGACGATCCGGCGCTGCTCGTTCATCACGTCGTCGTACTCGAGCACCCGCTTGCGGATCAGGAAGTTCTGCTCCTCGACCTTCTTCTGGGCGTTCTCGATCGTCCGGGTCAGCATCTTCGACTCGAGCGGGATCTCGTTCCCGTCGTCGTCGGTCGGACCGAGCCGGTCGATGATGTTGTAGATCCGGTCGCCCGCGAAGAGCCGGATCACGTCGTCCTCTGCCGAGAGGAAGAAGCGGGAGGCACCCGGGTCGCCTTGACGACCGGCCCGACCGCGCAGCTGGTTGTCGATCCGGCGGGACTCGTGACGCTCGGTCCCGAGAATGAACAGCCCGCCGAGCTCCTTCACCTCTTCTCGCTCTGCCTCGCAGGCCGGCCGGAGTTCGGCCACCTCCTTCTCGAGTTCCTCCTCGTAGCTCTCGTCGCCGCGTTCGATGCCCCGCTTCTTCAGGGTCGCCTGGGCCATCCCCTCGGGATCGCCGCCCAGCTTGATGTCGACGCCACGGCCGGCCATGTTGGTGGCGATCGTTACCGCCCCCCTCCGGCCGGCCTGGGCGATCGTCTCGCCCTCGCGCTCGGCGTACTCCGGCTTCGCGTTCAGGACGACGTGCTCGATGCCGTCGCGCTTCAGGGCGTGGGAGATCATCTCCGAGGTCTCGACCGAGACCGTGCCGACCAGGATCGGCTGACCGGTCTGGTGGCGAGAGACGATCTCCCGGACGACCGCGTTCCACTTGCCGTCGCGAGTCTTGTAGATCTGGTCGTTCTGGTCATCGCGGAGGACCGGCTCGTTGGTCGGGATCTCGACCACCGGCACCTCGTAGATCTTCATGAACTCGACCGCCTCGGTCAGGGCCGTACCGGTCATCCCGGAGAGCTTTTCGTAAAGGCGGAAGTAGTTCTGCAGGGTGATAGTCGCAAGGGTCTGGTTCTCCTCCCTGACTGCCACGCCCTCCTTCGCCTCGACCGCCTGGTGGAGGCCTTCCGACCAACGGCGCCCTTCGAGGATCCGCCCGGTGAACTCGTCGATGATCATCACCTCGCCGTCGACCACGGCGTAGTCCTTGTCCTTCTTGTAGAGCGACTCGGCCTTCAGCGACTGGATCAGGTGGTTGACCAGGCTGCCGTTCTCGGCCGTGTAGAGGTGTTCGACCCCGAGGAACTTCTCGGCCGTCGCGACACCCCGCTCGGTCGGCGCCACCGTCTTGTGCTTCTCGTCGTACTCGAAGTCGTACTCGGCGTCCGAGGTGTCCCTGGTCTCGCCCTGGGACTTCAGCTTCGTCCTCGCCGGCTCCCCCTTGAGCGTCTTGGCGAGACGGGCGAAGGTGAAGTACGTCTGGGCAGCCTGCTCCGGGGCGCCGGAGATGATCAGTGGGGTCCGGGCCTCGTCGATCAGGATGTTGTCGACCTCGTCGACGATCGCGAAGTCGTGCCCGCGCTGGACCTTCTCCTCGATCGAGGTGGCCATGTTGTCCCGCAGGTAGTCGAAGCCGAACTCGGAGTTGGTGCCGTAGGTGACGTCCTTCGCGTACTTGGCACGGCGGGTCATTGGCACGTCGCCTTCCTGCAGCCAACCGACCGAGACGCCGAGTACGTCGTAGATCGGCTTCATCCAGAGGGCGTCACGGCGGGCCAGGTAGTCGTTGACCGTGACCACGTGGACGCTCCCCCCGGCCAGGGTGTTGAGCACCACGGCCAGGGTGCTGGTCAGGGTCTTGCCCTCACCGGTCTTCATCTCGGCTATCCCGCCGTCGTGGAGGACCATGCCGCCGATCAGCTGGACGTCGTAGTGGCGCTGTCCGAGCGAGCGCTTGGCGGCCTCGCGGGTCAGAGCGAAGGATTCGGGGAGCAGGTCGTCGAGAGACTCCCCACCGGCCGCCCGCTTCCTCAGCTCGTCGGCTTCCTCGCGGAGTTCCTCGTCGGAGAGGACCTCCATCTCGGGCTCGATCCGGTTTATCGAATCGACCCGCTTCTCGTACGTCTTGAACTTCCTGCCCTCGCCGAGGCGGAGCGCCCTGTCGATCAGCTTCTTGGCCACGGGACTAGATTAGACCCTGCCGTTCACCGGCGTTGGAGGGTCGGGCCGTGGCCGGTGCGGCCCAGAGCCAGCCTCAGGCGATCCGGCGTCCCTTGCGGGCCCGGGCGGCCATCCGTCTGGCCCGGGTCCGGCCGCGACGCTTCTCGCGGTACTTCTTGACCTGGCGTCGCATGTCCTCGATCAGGCTGTGGACCGTCCTGCTCATCTCGGGCGAGGCTTCATGTGCGTGAAGGGTCACCCCTTTCAGGTGGAGCTTCGCCTCGGCCACGAACCGGTCGTTGATCGCCGGGTTGGCCTCCTCGCTGAGCACGAACTCGCAACGAGCCTGCGGCGCGACCTGGGGTTCGATCGGTCTCATGCCGAGGGCGACCTGCCTCCTGACATCGTCCGTGATCTCGACGTTCCGTCCTCGAATCTCGATCCGCATGGGCCACCTCCGGCGCTGGTCGGGTTTGAGCCGATCCTAGTCAGCCCCGAACCCCGGCCGCAAGGGCCGGATAGTCAATTCCTCCGGGTCAGGGTCACCGCCCCGATCGCCCCTCCTCCGGCCGCCGCGATCGCGCGGGCGCAGGCCGAGAGGGTCGCTCCGGTCGTCAGCACGTCATCGACCAGAACAACCGGACCGGTCACCCGGCCACGGACCTCGAACCGGTCGGCACCTGCCAGCCGGTCCCGTCGGCCGCGACCGCGCTGCCTGCCGTGACCGACCCGGGCCAACACTGCCTCGAAGGGCCGGCCGGCCTCGAGCCGGGTGGCGAGTTCGGCCACGATCATCGCGGCCGGATCGAATCCCCGGAGCCTCGTTCCGAGGCGCGAGGGCGGCACAGGGACCAGGGCCCCTATTTCGCCCCGCTCGCCGATCCGCGAGGCGAGCAGAGCGGCGAGCGGGGCGGCGAGTGCCGTCCTGCGGTCGAACTTGAAGGCGCCGAGCGCCGTCCGGGGCAGCCCCTCGTGCCGGAAGGCCGAGACGACCCAGGCGAGGCCGGAAGGGGTGGGACCGGTTCCGCGCGGGGATGCCGCCAGCGAACTCAGGCACTCGGCACATGGCCCTCCCCCTGGGGGAGCACCGCCCGGGCCGCCTCCCCGACAGACGGGACAGATCGGTGGGAAGGCTGCCCTGATCGCGAAGCCCAGGCGGTCCATGCCGGGGACCCTCCCGCCGCGGGAATCAGGCGAGTGTCAAGAGGGCAAACGAAGTCGACCGGGCCGACTCACTCCCCGGCGGACCGACCGAGGACGCCGCCGACCACGAACCCTCCCGGCGGGACCTCGGAGCCCTCGGTCAACACCGACCGGACGACCCTGGAGCCAGCCCCGATGACGGAATCCGGACCGATTACCGCCGGGCCCTCGATGGTCACACCCTGCCCGAGAGCGCATCCCTCGCCCAGGAGCACCGGCGGCTCCAGCGCGACACCTTCCAGGTCGAGGCCTTCCGGAGCCCAGATGCCAGGCGCGGCTCCGGCGCCGAGGTCAAGGTCGATCCTTCCTTCGAGGGCATCGAAGTTGCCCGAGAGGAGCTCGGGGATCGTTCCGATGTCGTTCCAGTAAGCGTCGACTTCCATCGCGTAGAAGGGGATCCCCGCCTCGAGCAGGGCCGGAAAGACGTCGTAAGCCCAGTCGGCGAACCCTTCGGGATCGTCCGGTCCCGCCAGGTCGCTCTCGCCCGGCCCGGGGAAGTGATCGAAGATCTCGGCGTCGAACATGTAGATGCCGCAGTTCGCGAGGTCGGAAAGGGCCTCGGCCGGATCGGGCTTTTCCTGAAACCCCTGGATCCGGCCGTCCTGGTCGGTGATCACCACCCCGAAGCCCGAAGTGTCACCGACTCGCCGGGTGGCGAGGGTCGCAACCCCGTCGTGGGAGCGATGGAACTCCCTCATCGCCGTCAGGTCGACGTCGGTCAGGGCGTCGCCGGAGATCACCAGGAAGGAATCGCCCAGGAGGTCGGCGGCCTTCCTGACCCCGCCGGCCGTCCCGAGCAGGGCCTCTTCCGGGCTGTAGGTGATCGACACCCCGAACCCGGAGCCATCCCCGAAATGGGACTCGATCGTGTCGGGGAACCAGTGGAGGTTGGCGACGATCCCGTCGAAGTCGTGGGCGGCGAGCAGCCGGACGATGTGCTCCATGACCGGCCGGTTGACGACCGGGACCATCGGCT
>JAUMBO010000010.1:0-2652 GCA_032119635.1 Solirubrobacterales bacterium | reverse complement strand
AGTAGTCTTGCGGGTGTCGAGGATTCCGGGCATCTCGCCGTTCGGCCCGGTCACCCCCTCGATCGCCTTGATGTAGATCGCCGTGAGAGTCGCGACACCGGAGAGGTGGCAGAGGAGGTTCAGCGCGACCCGCTCGCCAGCGAGGATCGCACGGGCGGGGCCGTCTATCAACGCCACATCCATCGGCGCGTCGTGCTGCCAGGGGCCTTCCGGGGCGAGGCGCTCGAAGCTCTCGGCCCCAGCCAGGAGGAACGCTTTCTCGGCGGCGTCGAGCCCGTAGATCGAGCCGGGCTCTTTCAGCACTATCCGACCGTGGGCGCGAGCATCCTCGGGAACGGTCGCCTCGGCAGTGATGTCACCATCGCCCAGGTCCTCGGCAAGCGCTGCCTCTATCAGGGCGTGCAGGGCTTTTTCTTCCAGTGTCTGATCGCTCATCACCGGGAAGGTTAGGGTCCGTGAGATGTGAAAGGGTTTCTGGCATGGGAGAACGCGCTATCGCTTGGGGCACGCTCGAAAGCCCCTACGGAACGCTCGTGGTGGCAGCCAGCGAGAAGGGCCTGCTTCGGGTGACCATGCCCGGCGAAGAGCCGGAAGTAGCGCTCGAGGAGATCGCTGTACTCGCAGCCGATGCGAGCGAAGAGCCGGTGCTGGTAGCCGAGCCGATTCGCCAGCTCGAGGCCTACTTCGATCAGCAGCTGACCGAGTTCACGCTCGAGATCGACTGGGCGCTCGCCGGTAACGGCTTCGGCGCCGATGTACTTAAGGCCTGCGCCGAGATCCCGTACGGCGAGACCCGCACCTACTCACAGATTGCCGAGGCCGCCGGCAAGCCGAATGCCCAGCGAGCAGCCGGCAGCGCCCTCGGTGGCAACCCCCTCGCGCCGGTCGTACCGTGCCACCGCGTAATCCTCGCAAGCGGCAAGTTGGGTAACTACGGCGGCGGCGAGCCGTTGAAGCGCGAATTGCTCCTCATGGAGGGAGCCCTCGGGCCGAAGGCCTTGGTCAAGCTCGAGCAGCCTGCCTCTGCCGGCGGAGCGGACTCGGCTCCAGGAGCAGACCAGGCCCGCGCGGCCTGATCTGCCCTGAAACCCGAAGCTCCTCGAGTCAGGTCGCTGCGGTCAGCCGGTAACCGAGTCGGGCACGGCAACCGTGATCGTGCGGCTCTTGCCGCCGACCTGCTTGGCCGTAACCTTGATCTTCGATCCGCCGCGACCGGAGAGCTCGGAGATCAGCCCCGACGAGTAGGCGAGCTTGACGGTCTTCTTCTTGCCGGCCTTCACCTTGACGGTCTTGCCGTCGAGCTTGCCGGATCCACCCTTGAGCTTGCCCGAGAGCTTGATCCTGCAGGCGGAGGCACCGCCACAGCCGACCTTCACCCGGAGCGAGGTCGCGCCGGCGACACCGGCCTTGCCGAGGCTCGGCTTCTTCTTGCCCGATGGAGGCGGAGACGAGCACCCTGTGGGGCCGCTGGTGCCGAATTCGGCAGAGTAGATGTCGAGAACGCTCGGCGCCGTTTCGCCGATGAATGTGGCACGGAAGCATCCTGAGTGACGGTCGAAAGTCACCTGGGGACGCACGGCATATGCCAAATCATCAGTGAGCCAGCCCGGTGTTCCGACTGGCTGCGCCGAGCTGTCGAGCCAGAGCGTGAACACCTTGGAGCTGCTACTCGACGAGGAATCCTGGGCAATCGAGACAACCGTGTACCCGCTGCCGTATTCGTCAGCTGCGATGTGGATTCGATATCGATTGCTTTCCGCTGTGGCAGGAAGAGGCTGGACGACCGGAGATCCCACGGCGTTTCCGGTCGAGGCGCTGAAGAGCTGCACCAGGACGGGACCGCCAGTTTCATCGTAATCAGACCATGCGACCGCGTAACGGTCGGAAGCCTTGCTGTACGTGATCGAGCCGTTACCGACATCCAAATCAGTCCCGCTCGAGATCATCTGAGGGGTGCCGATCGGCTGACCGTCGGAGTCCAGGCGGAGGAAGTAAGGGCGCCAATTGCCGCCGCCCACTTGGAGCTGGCCGCGGAACATGATCCCGAAGCCGTCCTGCTTGGAGGAATAGGCGACCTGGATCGAGTGATAGTCGTCCCAGACGAAGTCGGAGGCGTTGGTCACGAGATCGATCGGGGCGGAGCCTACGGGCGCTCCGGTGGTGGGGTTGACGAAGCGTGCCTGGGGCTGACCATCGAGTCCGTCGTTTCCGTAGTCGGACCAGACCACGAAAAACTGCTGCTTGGCCGAGTCCCAGGCGATGTCCGGGTTGCTGCAGCAACTGATGTCTGGCTCAGCGGAGATGATCTGAGCAGAACCCGAGAGAGAACCGTCGGCGTTCAGCAACTGCGCCTTGTAGTCCTCGATGTCCCAGTCGTAGTAGACGACCAGCCATCCGCCGGTCTTAGGGTTGTAGGCACCGACTGGAACCGTGTAGTTGTCGGCCACGGGGGCGGTGGCGAGATCAACCAGGGAGCCGACCGTGTCACCGCTCGGGGTCCAGACTCCGGCGCTGTATCTCGGAGTTCCGTCATTCTGATAGAACGCCACCAACTGGTTGCCGTTGGTGGGGTTCACCGCGACCGACTGCCACTTCCCGGCGTTGCCGTCTTGGCCCCGTGTGGGACTCCACTCGGTCAGGTTGACCGGAGTC
>JAUMBO010000009.1:0-31236 GCA_032119635.1 Solirubrobacterales bacterium | reverse complement strand
GGGCTTCCTCGCGGGCCCGCTCTCTTGCCGCCCTGACCGACTCCTCGGCGGCCTGCCTGGCAGCTTCGGCGCGACGCTCGGCCTCCAGTCGAATCCTCTCGTCCTCCTCCCCGAGCCGGCGTTCGGCCCGCTCCCTGGCCTCCTGCTCGGCATCGCCGGAGAGCCGGTCGATCAACTGCTCGACCCGCTCTGAAGCCTCGCGCCGAATTCGCTCGGTCTCCTCCATCACGCGCCGCTCGACTTCGTCCCGCTCCCAGGCCGGTGCGTTGGTCTGGGCAGCGGTCATCGCCTCTTCGCGCGCCCGTTCGCCCGCCTGACGGGCTTCCTCGCGTGCCCTCAGCTGCTCGACTTCGGCGGTCAGGCGGTCTTTCTCCGACCGCATCTCGGCCTCGCGACGTCGGTGTTGCTCCTGGTCCCAGAGCCGCTCGTCGGCGTGCTTCCTGGTTGCCTCCTCCGACTCAGCCGTGAACCGCTCGATCAACTCCTCGACCCGACGCTCGGCATCGCGCCTGACGCTCTCGGTGCCCTCCATCACGCGCCTGCCGACCTCCGCCTCCATACTCTCGATCTGCTCCTGGGTCCGACGCTCGAACTCGGCCGCGCTGGCCTCCGCCTCCGAGGCCCGGGCATCGGCGGCGCGGGTCTCCTCGACCAGCTCCGCGATCCTTCGGTTCGCCTCGGCCTGAGTGGCCTCGCGGGCCTCCATCGCAAGACGCTCAGCTGTCTCTTCGAGCTGGCGGGTCCTGGCTGCGAGCTTCTCCTCACCCTCGGCCGCGACCTTGCCGAGCGCCTCGGCCCGGCTCTCGCGCTCGGCCTTCAGCTCCTGTTTCGCCCTGGCCAGCTCGGCCTCGAGCCGGGAGCGCTCGGAATCAATCTCCTGCTCCTTGCGGACGAGCTCGGTCATCCGTTGCTCGGCCTCGGCCTTGGCCTTCGCCGCCGCCTCGATCTTCGTCCGGGCCTCGCCGCCGAGCTTCGCGAGGGTCTCCCGCGCTTTCTCCTTGATCTCTTCCCTGGCCTCCGCCACCTCGCGGGTCGCCTCGGCCCGGACCTGCTCGACGCGCTCGTCCACCGCGGCTGCTCTCGCCTCCGCCTCGACGGCCCGACGCTCCATCTCGCGAGCCTCTGCCACCGCCTGGCGAGCACCTTCGAGCGCCGCCAACTCGCGTTCACGCGCGGCGAGCTCGGCCTGCCTTGCCCTGGCCTCACGATCCTGGAGCTCGTTCGCGAGCGCTTCGAAGCGCGCCGATACGCGGGCCGAGGCCTCGGCGACCGGCTTAAGCTCCTCGGGGACACTGGTCCCGTCGGTGGCAGGTTCGGCTGGGCGGGGAACCCCCGTCTCGCTCATCCTGAATTCCATCCTACTGTCCAATATGGCGTTTAACGACCTTGCCGGTCTCGTTTCGGGGCAGGCGGTCGAGGAATTCCACTTCCCGAGGGACTTTGAAGGCCGCCAGGCGCTCCCTCACGTGCGCCCTAACCCCCGCAGAATCGGGGCCGCGACCGGGCTCGGTCACCACGTAGGCAATGAGAGCCTGACCGAAACGTTCGTCCTCCACTCCGATCACTGCCACCTCTACGACACCGTCCATCGCGGCGATCGCATCCTCGACCTCCCTGGGAAAGACGTTCTCACCTCCGGAGACGATCATCTCGTCGTCCCGGCCATCGATCCGGAGCAGCGGGCCCTCGAAGTGACCCACGTCTCCAGTCGAGACGAAGCCGTCGACCCGCTCCTTGTCCGAGCCGTCCGAGTAGCCCTCGAACAGCATGCCCGAGCGGGCGAAGATCCTGCCCTCGCCTCCCGGCGGGACCTCGCGACCCTCCCGGTCGAGCAGCCTGACCTCGGTGCCCCTCAGCACCCTGCCGGCCGTGCCGGGATCCTGCCTCAGGTCCGCCGGTCCGGCGACGGCAACGAGTGCGACTTCGGTCGAGCCGTACAGGCTGTAGAGGTTCTCGCCGAACCGGTCCATCCAATCGACCGCGAGCCGGCCGGGCAGGGCCGAGCCCGAGACCGCGGTGACTCGCAGTCCGGGCGAGAGGGAACCGGTCTTCACCGGTTCCGCCGCCTCGACCATTCGCTGGAGCATCACCGGCACCGCGACCAGGACGTCCGGCCGGTACTCGCGAAGCAGCCCGACCGTACGACGCGGATCGAATTTCCCGTCGAGGACGACGGTTGCGCCGAGGGTCATCGAGAGAGCGAAGTTCAGGAAGCCCCATGAGTGGAATAGAGGGGCGGCGATCAGGGCGGTCTCCCCCGCCCTCCTCGGAATCCGGTCGATCATCGCCGCCAGTCCCGCGAGGCCGCTCGTGGTAGAGCGGCGTGCCCCCTTCGGCCTTCCGGTCGTTCCCGAGGTGAGGATCACGAACCGCGGCGGATTCCGGCGATCGGGAGGTGGAACCTCTCCCGATGTACGGCTCATCTCCCCGATCGAGGCCTTCGCCCGGTCATCGCTCCCGATGCCGGCAGGGTCATCGCCGGCGGTGACCAGCAGCGGCCGGGACTCCAGACCTTCCACGACCGGACCGAACTCGGCGTCGAAGACGAGCCCCACGGCACCCTCGGCCCGGATCACGTCGTCCACCTGTGGGGCCGAGAACATCGTGTTGAGCAGGACCACGTCGATGCCCGCCTTTCCCGCCCCGAGCGCCGACTCGACCAGACCCCGTCCGTTACGACAGAGGATCGCGATCGTCTGGCCCGGCTCGAGACCGAGGTCGAGCAGGCCGCGGCCGATCGCGGTGGTCCTGCGGTCGACCTCGGAGTAGGTCAGACCACCCTCGCGATCCCTCAACATGGTCCGGTCCGGATGCTTTATCGCCGCAACCCGGAGGGCGGTCGGGAGCGTCTGACCCCCCTGAATCAGGGCGGCCAGGGCCCTCGCGGCCCGGTCGGGGCGATCCGGGCCGAGGATCCCGGCCCGGGCGAGGACGGGGATCTCGAACCCGATGTCGGCCAGTCGGCCGGGCAGCGCGATGGGGAGCTTCACCGCTTCGGCCCCGGGTGAGCCCGCTCGGTCAAGCGACCTCGACCGAGGAGACCGCGAAACAGGCGATGCCCTCGCCCCTGCCGATCCAGCCCATCCCCTCGTTGGTCGTCGCCTTGACCGTGACCCGCGTGCCGAGCACCCCCCCGAGCGCGGCCTCGATCTGAGCCCGGTGGTCCCGGAGCCTCGGGGACTCGAGGACCAGGGTCGCATCGACGTTGACGATCGTCCCCCCGACCATCCCGACGACCGTCCTCAGCAGGTCGATCGAGACGGCATCCTTGAAGGTCTCGTCGTCGTCGGGGAAGTGGGTTCCGATGTCGCCCAGGCCCGTGGCTCCGAGCAGCGAGTCGATGATCGCGTGCGTCAGTACATCGGCATCGGAATGGCCGGCGAGCCCCTGCTCGGCCGGGATCTCGACCCCGCCGAGCACGAGCGGCCGCCCGGGCTCGAACCGATGGCTGTCGTACCCGATACCGACCTGGACACTCACTGCCCGCACCCCGAGATCTTCCAGTCCGGGACCCGATTCCTCGCCCGTTCGAACAGGGCCTCGATCACCTCCATGTCGCCGGGCCAGGTCAGCTTCGGGTTCGGCAGGGGCAACTCGACCACCCCGACCGCGCCACCATTCTCCTCGACCAGCGAAGCGTCGTCGGTGGCCGACCCGGGATCGCCCGCCGTCAGGGCCGACCGAAGGGCCTCGCTTCTGAAGACCTGAGGGGTCTGGGCCAGACGGAGGCCCGAGCGGTCGAGCGTGCCGGTTACCCGGCCCCCGTCGTCCACGGCCTTGACCGTGTCCGGCACGGGTGCGGCGACGATCACCCCGTCGAGCCCGGGCGAACCGGCCAGGGTCGAGATCGCTGCGTCGAAGTGCTCGGGGGTGACCAGGGGCCGGGCCGCGTCGTGGACCGCGACCAGGTCGGTGGTGACCTGCTCGAGCGCGTTGCGGACCGAGTCCGAACGGGTCGTCCCACCGGCGACGATCGTTGCTCCAGGGGCCTCGAAGGAGTCCTCCTCGCCCGGGGGCACCGCGATCACGGTCGACTCGACTCGCTCGGCGTCTTCGCAGGCAACCAGGGACCACTGGTAGAGCGGCCGCCCGGCGACCTCGACCAGGGCCTTCGGTCCACCGGCCCCGAGCCGCTCACCGGAACCGGCGGCGACGATCACCGCAGTCGCGGTGAAGTCGCTGCCTTTTCCGCCTCCGGAAGGAGCCACGGACCCGGTTTCCGGCTCAGCCAGAGGCGGCTACGGTTGCACGGAACCGCTCTTCGAGCAGGGTGTCGAGGTACTCCTCCGCGCCCTCCTCGTCCTTCTCCAGCGCGTACATGAACTCGGAGGCGAGGATCTTCTTCGCCTGGGTGTACATCTGCTTCTCGCCGGTCGAAAGTCCCTTCTCCATCTCGCGAAGCGCCAGGTTGCGAACCACCTCGGCAAGCTCGAACACGTCCCCCGTGCGGATCTTCTCCTTGTTGTACTTGAACCGCCGGTTCCAGTTCTTCGGCATGTCGGAGACCTCGTCCGAGAGCACCGAGATCACCTTCTTGATCTCGTCCTCGTCGATCACCCGACGGAGGCCGATCGTCGCGGCCGTCTCGACCGGGACCTCGACGGTCATCTCATTGTGGAGGATCTTGATCGTCAGGTACTCGCGCGACTGGCCGAACTTCTCGGCGACCGCCTTCTTCATGATCACCCCGGCACCGTGTCGCGGGTAGACGACCTTCTCGCCCTTCTTGAAGTCCTCGATCACCACCTCGACCTCGATCTCCTCCACCACAACTTCCTCTTCTACTGCCTTCGCTTCGGGAATCGTCTGCTCCTTTTCTCTCTCTGGTACGACGGAGTTACCGTCACTGACTGAAAGCTCTTTCGCTGCCTGCCTCTTCGCCGACCCGCCGCAGGCTCTCGCGAATGTCCTTCGACCTGCCCGGGCCCACTCCCTCGACCGCGGCGAGGGCACCGTCGGAGGCGGCCCGTAGCGCTTCGAGGCTGCCGAACCTGTGGACCAGTCCCTGGACCGCGAGACGCGGCAGCCGGGGAACCTCGGCCAGCACCCGGTAACCCCGGGGCTCGGCGTCGAAGTCGAGGGTGTTCAGCTTGCGGTCATAGCCGAGCGCCTCGGCCAAAGTGCCGAAGTCGAGCAGCTCGTGGTGGGGAAGGGCCGCGATCTCTTCCGAGATCCGGGCGATCGAGCCTTCCGAGTCGTCGATCGCGTAGTCGCGAATCAGGGCCGTCCTGACGGCCGAGACCCCGACCAGGGTCTCTTCGAGCTGGATCTCGATCAGCCGGCCCTCGGTACCCAGCTCGACGATGTAGCGCTCGACCTCGTCGGCCACGCGCCGGACCATCTCGGAGCGCTGAATGGCCAAGAGCGCGTCGTAGAGGACCGCCGTGCCGTCGAACTCGGCCCGGGTCAGCTTTCCGCAGAGCTGATCCAGCCGCTCCCGGTAGGTCGCCAGGGCAGCCATCGCCTGGTTCGCCTTGGCGAGAACCGAGGGGATCGCCTCGAGCACGTACTTGTTCCCGTCGACGAAGATCGAGACCACGTCGCGACGACGGGACACTGCGATCACCAGGGCATCGACCTGGCGGGAAATCCGCTCGGCCGTCCGGTGCCGGGTCCCGGTCTCACTCGACTGGATGGTTGGGTCGGGCAGCATCTGGACGTTCGCCCAGAGGATCTTCGAGGCCGCGGAGTCGACCACGATCGCCCCGTCCATCTTGGCCAGCTCGTAGAGCAGGGCCGGGTTGAAGTCGACTTCGAGCTTGAGCCCACCCGAGAGCATGAATCCGAACTCGTCCAGGTCGCCGGCCACGATCAGGCCGCCGGTTCCGGCATCGACGATGCTGTCGATCCCCTCGCGAAGGGCGGTTCCAGGGGCGACGGAGTGAATCGCACCGAGTAGCCTCGGATGTTGACGTTCAGTCGAGTCGATGACTTCGTCGGCTACTCGGTCCATCCGAAAGATTATGCCAGATTCCGCTTGATCAAGGGATTTTTGGCATTGGGTGGTCGTCGGGCCGAAAAAGGGGTCCCCGATCGCCCGGGCCGGCTCCGGGCTGGGGGTTCCCGGAGGGGCCGAACCAATACCATCGGGACGTGGATTTCTGGCTCTTCCTGCACCTCGTCGCGATGGCCTTCTTCGTCGGGGGTCAGCTGATGCTGGCGGCCGTCGTGGTCCCGGTCGTGAGGGGTGGATCCGACGACGGGGCGATGAAGGCGGTGGCTCGCCGTTTCGGTATCGGAAGTGCGATTGCGATCGCGGTGATGATCGTCAGCGGGATCGTGATGGCGTCCCACTACAACCTTTTCAGCACGCCCGAATTCCACATCAAGATGACCCTCTTCGTCGCCGTCCTGGTGTCGCTCGGCCTGCACATGAAGTTCTCGGGATCACACGTACTGATGGCGGTCACCTTCCTGCTCACCCTCGGGGTGGTCTGGACCGGGATCGTACTCCCGGCCTGATCGATGCCGACTCGCTCGCTGCCAGCCCGAGACGGCCGGAGTGAGCTCCGCTTCCTCAACTGGATCGCGATCGTCGCCGTGATCGACGTCGTGCTCCTGATCCCGCTCATCTGGGCCTCCCGCTGGGTGGCCGACAACCACGACGTGGTCTCCGTCCTCGGGCCGATCCACGGCTTCCTCTTCATGGGCCTGATCGGAATGGTCGCCTGGGGCAGCATCCAGAAGTGGTGGGGCTGGTGGTTCCCGGCGATCGTCGTGATCACCCTCGGACCGATCGGATCCCTGGTCGGCGACTGGATCGTGCGAAGGAAGCTCGGGGCCGCCGCGTGAGCGAGCTGGCCGGAGTCACCTGGGAGCTCGACGACCTGCTCGGCAATCACGCCGCCGAGCGTCCCGAGGATGCCCTGAACGCGCTGCTGGACGAGGCCGAGCGGGAGGCCGGCGAGTTCGCGGAGCGCTACGAAGGTCGAGTGTCCGAGCTCGACGGCGAGGAGCTCAAGCAGGCGATGTCTGCCCTGGCCGGAATCGGCGACCTTGCCGGGAGGGCGCTCAACTACGCCCACCTCCGCTTCGCCGCCGACACTGCGGATCCGGCCAACGGAGCCCTTCTCCAGATGGGCTCGGAGCGGGCGACCGCGATCCAGACCAGGCTGCTGTTCTTCGAGCTCGAGTGGGCCGCGCTCGATGATCAGCGGGCCGAGGAGCTGCTCGCCACGGAGGGGCTCGACTTCTGCCGGCACCACCTCCGCCTCGAACGCCGGTACCGCGATCACCTGCTGACGGCCCCCGAGGAGAAGATCGCGACCGAACTCTCGGTGACCGGTGCCGGAGCCTGGAACCGGCTGTTCGACGAGCTCACCTCGGCGATCAGGGTGGACGGTGGCGATCAGGGTGAGCTGACCCTCGACGTCGCCCTCTCCCGGCTCCACGATCCCGACCGGGAGGGCCGGCGGGCGACCGCCGAAGCGATCACCAAGGCTCTGGAGCCGGGGCTCAGGACCCGCTCCTACGTCTTCAACACGCTGCTCCAGGACAAGGCGATCAAGGACCGGCTCCGCTCCTACCCGAGCTGGATCTCGGCCCGGAACCTCTCGAACGAGGCCTCGGACGAGTCGGTCCAGGCCCTGGTCCAGGCCGTGAAGGGCCGGTACGAGATGGCGAGGCGGTGGTACCGGACGAAGGCCAGCCTGCTGGGGATCGAGCGGCTCGCCGACTACGACCGGATGGCAGCGGTGGCTGTGGACGAGAAGACGATCGGCTGGAACGAGGGTCGGGAGATGGTCCAGGAGTCGTTCGAGTCGCTTTCGCCCGAAGCGGGCGAGGTCGTCAATCGGTTCTTCACCGAGGGCTGGATCGACGCACCCCCCTCGCCGGGCAAGCGGGGTGGGGCGTTCAGCGCCTCGACCGTTCCTTCGGTCCACCCCTACGTGATGCTGAACTACACCGACCGTCGCCGTGACGTTCTGACCCTGGCCCACGAGCTGGGCCACGGACTCCACCAGGCACTGGCCGCCTCACAGGGCATCTTCCACCAGGGAACGCCCTTGACCGTCGCCGAAACGGCATCCGTATTCGCCGAGGAACTCGTATTCGGGCGGCTGCTGGAGGCCGAGCAGGATCCCGACGCGCGGCTCGGGCTGCTCTCGGAGGCGGTCGAGGGCCAGATCGCAACCGTCTTCCGCCAGATCGCGATGAACCAGTTCGAGGGTCGCGTCCACACCGCCAGGCGGGAGGAGGGCGAACTCTCGATCGAGCGGTTCGGGGAGCTCTGGGAAGAGACCCAGACCGAGCTCCTGGGCGACTCGGTGGAGGTGACCGACGGGTACAGGTCGTGGTGGTCTTACGTCCCCCACTTCATCGGCTCACCGGGCTACGTCTACGCCTACGCCTACGGCCAGCTGCTCGCCCTCTCCGTCTACCAGCTGTACAGCGAGCGGGGCGATGAGATCGTCCCCGGCTACCTCGAGATGCTCGCGGCCGGCGGCTCGAAGTCTCCGGAAGAGCTGGGCCGGATGGTCGGGGTCGACCTGACCGACCCTGGCTTCTGGGACCGCGGCCTCGACCTGGTCGAGGGTCAGGTCGACGAGGCGGTGGCCGCCGCCGAAGCGGTCATCGCCAGCCGCGGCGACTGAACGCAAGCCGGGCCATCGGCCCTGTCAGAGGGGCCCGACCGCCGACTACTCGGAGGTGGTCTCTTCGGGAGCCGGACCGTCTTCGGGCGCTTCGTCGTCGCTCCCGGCATCCTCGCCGGCCTCGACCTCGGCAACCACGCCGACCTTCTCCGGCTCGGGCAGTTCGGTGCGGGTGACCGTCATCTTGAGCGGCCGGTCCTCGTCGTCGCCGGAGGGGTCGCGGGTCACGGCGACCAGCGAACCGGCCACGGCCTCGCCGCCACCGGCCCTCAGGACCTCGTCGGCGAGCGGATCCTCGACGTAGCGCTGGATCGCCCTGCGCAGGGGCCGGGCACCCATCGAGGGGTCCCATCCCTTTTCGACGAGGAAGTCCTTCGCCTCGTCGTCCATCTCGAGGACGATCTCGTGCTCGGCGACCTGTTGCCTGACCCGGCCAAGCAGCAGCTCGATGATCTCCCGGACCTCCTCGCGCGAGAGCTTGTGGAAGACGATCACTTCGTCGATCCTGTTGAGGAACTCCGGTCGGAAGACCTTCTTCAGCTCGGACATGATCCGGCCCTTCATGTCCTCGTAGGTGATCCCGGTCTCGTCGGAGACGGTGAAGCCGATGCCCTGGTTGCGGGCGATCTCCCCGGCCCCGATGTTCGAGGTCATGATGATGATCGCGTTGCGGAAGTCGACCGTCCGGCCCTGCGAGTCGGTCAGGCGACCATCCTCGAGGATCTGGAGCAGGATGTTGAAGACGTCAGGGTGGGCCTTCTCGATCTCGTCCAGCAGCAGCACCGAGTAGGGCTTGCGCCTGACCGCTTCGGTCAGCTGGCCGCCCTCGTCGTAGCCGACGTAGCCGGGCGGAGAGCCGACCAGGCGGCTGACCGCGTGCTTCTCCATGTACTCGGACATGTCGATCCGGACCATCGAGTCCTCGTCGCCGAACAGGAACTCGGCCAGGGTCCTGGCGAGCTCGGTCTTGCCGACCCCGGAGGGTCCGAGGAAGATGAACGAGCCTGCGGGCCTCTTCGGATCCTTGATCCCGGCCCGGGAGCGGCGGATCGCCTTCGAGACGGCGACGATCGCAGCCTCCTGGCCGATCACGCGCTTGTGGAGCTCCTGCTCCATGTCGATCAACTTGCGGCTTTCGGCCTCGGTCAGCTTGAAGACCGGGATGCCGGTCCACATCGAGACGATGTCGGCGATCTCCTCCTCGCCGAGGACCGGCCGCTCGACCTCCTCACCCTCGGCCCACTCTTCCTCGAGCTGGCGCTTGCGGGTGGTCAGCTGGCGCTCCGTGTCCCGGAGGCTGGCCGCCTTCTCGAACTCCTGGGCCTCGATCGCTGCCTCCTTCTCCCGTCGGGCCGTCTCGATCTCGTCCTCGAGATCGCGGTAGACGGGCGGGGCCGACATCGACTTGATCCGCATGCGGGAGGCCGCCTCGTCGATCAGGTCGATCGCCTTGTCGGGGAGGAAGCGGTCGGAGATGTAGCGGTCGGCCAGCTCGGCCGCAGCCTCCAGGGCTTCGTCGGAGATCTGGACCCTGTGGTGCTGCTCGTAGCGCTCACGGAGGCCCTCGAGGATCTTCACGGTCTGCTCCGGGGTGGGCTGGTCGACCTTGATCTGCTGGAAGCGCCGCTCCAGCGCCGAGTCGCGCTCGAGATACTTGCGGTACTCATCGAGCGTCGTCGCCCCGATCGTCTGGATCTCGCCTCTCGCCAGCGCCGGCTTGAGGATCGAGGCTGCGTCGATCGCGCCCTCGGCTGCCCCGGCCCCGACCAGGTTGTGGATCTCGTCGATGAACAGGACGATGTCGCCCCGCTGGGCGATCTCCTTCATCACCTTCTTCAGCCGCTCCTCGAACTCGCCCCGGTACTTCGAACCGGCAACCAGGGCGGCAAGGTCGAGCGTGTAGATCTGCTTGTTGCGGAGCATTTCCGGCACCTCGCCACGGATGATCCGGGAGGCGAGGCCCTCGACGACTGCCGTCTTCCCGACCCCGGGCTCACCGAGCAGGACCGGGTTGTTCTTGGTCCGCCGGGAGAGGATCTGCATGATCCGCTCGATCTCGACCTCCCGGCCGACGACCGGATCGAGCTTGCCGTCCTCGGCCAGCCGGGTCAGGTTGCGACCGAACTGGTCGAGCAGCTTCGATGACTTCTTGCCACCCTCGGCCTGACCGGCACCGGCTCCGGCACCGGCGCCCTGGCCTCCCGACTTGCGGCCACCGGGCCCGGAGAGCATCCGGATCACTTCGTTTCGGATCTTGTCCGAGTCGGCGTCGAAATCGAGCAGGATGCGGGCCGCGACCCCTTCGTTCTCGCGGACCAGTCCGAGCAGGATGTGCTCGGTGCCGATGTAGTTGTGGCCGAGGCTGAGCGCCTCGCGAAGCGCGAGCTCTAGCACCTTCTTGGCCCGCGGCGTGAACGGGATCTGGCCCGAAGTGACCTCTTCACCCGAGCCGACGATCCGGACGACCTGGGCCCTCACCCTCTCGACCGTGATGTCGAGCGACTCGAGCACCCTTGCGGCGAGACCCTCCTCCTCGCGGAGCAGGCCGAGCAGGATGTGCTCGGTGCCGATGTAGTTGTGCTTGAGCGTGCGGGCCTCTTCCTGGGCCAGGACCACGACCTGTCGTGCGCGCTCTGTGAATCTTTCGAACAAATCTTCTCCCCTACCCGTAGAACATCGCGGGTGGTGGCTGAGTATCGGTTACCGGTCGGCGGATCTTCTATCTCTTGTTACGGGTCTCGGTTCGGGTTCGGTTCCTGACGGTCCCGGGTAGGCAGAGTCGCCGGCTGCCCGATTCCCTCTGTTCCGGTCTCTGGTTCGTCCGGTGGGGAATCTGACCTCCGGTCTCGGCGTCTCGGGCTGTTCCCGAGTATACCCGGGCCGGCCATCCGGCCCGGGCCGGTCAGGCGGCCTGGAGCCGGCCTGAGATCGAGTCGATCAGGCCGGCCCAGGAATCGGCGAAAGCCTGCTTGCCCTCGTCCTGCAGACGGGTGGCCAGGGCCTCGAGGTCGAAGCCTGCTTCGCGGTACGCGGTGAGCACTTCCCCGCTGTCACCGCCGTCCGCTTCGAGCGGTTTGGTGACCTCGCCGTGATCGGCGAAGGCGAGCAGGGTGGCCTCGGGCATCGTGTTGACCGTGTCCGGTGCGGCGAGGCCCTCGACGTAGAGGACGTCCGATGCCTCGGGATCCTTGGTCCCGGTGCTCGCCATCAACAGCCTCTGCATCCGACCACCGGCCTGCCGGATTCGCTCGGCCCGGTCGGACTCGAGCAGCTCGCGGTAGGCGGCGTAGGTATCGGCCCCGACAGCGATGCCGAGTTTCGCCCGCAGCGATTCCGGAACCTCGTCGATCACGGCCGCGTCCCACCGGCTGATGAAGAGCGAGGCCACCGAGCCGACCACCGGATCGATTCCCTCCCCGATCCGCCGCTCGATGCCCTTCATCCAGGCATCGGCCTGGGCCAGGTAGTGGTCGGTCGAAAACAGCAGGGTGACGTTGACCGGGATTCCCCGGTAGGTCGCCTCCTCGATCGCGGCGAGTCCGGCCTCCGTTCCCGGAATCTTGATCAGCAGGTTCTCCCGAGCCGCCCGTTCGTGGAGCTCGACCGCCTGCGCAACCGTGGCCGGGGCGTCGTCGGCCAGCAGCGGCGAGACCTCGAGCGAGACCCAGCCGTCGACCCCACCGCCCTGCTCGTGGATCGGCAGGAAGAGGTCGGCCGCCCGGCCGAGGTCGTCGATCGCGAGGTCGAAGAAGATCGCCTCGGGATCCTCCCCCCGGCCCGCCAGCTCGACGATCTGGCCGGTGTAGTCCTCGCCCGAGGAGATCGCCTTGTCGAAGATCGTCGGGTTCGAGGTCAGGCCGGTCACCGAGTAGTCGGCGATGTAGCCGGCGAGGGTGCCGTCGTTCAGCATCTCCCGGGTGATGTTGTCGACCCAGATGCTCTGACCGAGGTCGGCGAGGGCGCGGTTGCGGGGGTTCGGCGTCACGGTCGGTCCTCCTCGAAAGCAATAGGAAAGGGCTGGATGGCCGAGCCTACAACGGCCGGTAGCGGCAGTCCGTCCTCCGGGCGAGGCTCAGTCCCGCATCGCCGGGAAGAGAACGACCTCCCGGACCGAGGGCGCCCCGCTCAGGACCATCACCAGCCGGTCGATGCCGAGGCCGACCCCTCCGGTCGGGGGCATCCCCTGCTCGAGCGCCTCGACGAACGCCTCGTCGTACGGCTGGGCCTCTTCGTCGCCACCGGCCAGCTCGGCTGCCTGCTGTTCGAAGCGACGGCGCTGCTCGTCGGGGTCGTTCAGCTCGGTGAAGGAGTTGGCGATCTCCATGCCGGCGACGAATGCCTCCCACCGCTCGACCACCCCTTCCTCCGAGCGGTGGTCTTTGGCGAACGGCGAGAGCTCCGCCGGGTAATCCATGACGAAAGTCGGTCGGATCAAGGTCGGCTCGACCTGCCTGGAGAACAGGGTGTCGACCAGCTTTCCCCATCCCCTTCCGGGTTCGGGCTCGACTCCCATCGCACCGGCCAGTGCCTCGACCGAACTCTCCTTCTCGATGTCGATCCCGGTCGCCTCGAGGATCGAACCCCTCAGGGAGACCCTCTCCCACGGGGGGGAGAGGTCGATCACGGTGCCGTCCCGCTCGATCTCCGAGGTTCCCAGGACCGTCTCGGCCACCCCGGCGACCAGCGATTCCAGGTCGGCCGCCGTCTTCGCGTAGTCGGCGTAGGCCTCGTACCACTCGAGCATCGTGAACTCGGGGTTGTGCTTCTGGGAAATGCCCTCGTTTCGGAAGTCCTTGCCCAGCTCGTAGACTTTCTCGATCCCGCCCACCACGCACCGCTTCAGGTAGAGCTCGGTCGCGATCCTCAGGTAGAGCTCGCGATCGAGCGCGTTGTGGTGGGTCGTGAACGGCCGGGCCAGGGCTCCCCCGTAAAGCGGCTGCAGGACAGGCGTCTCGACCTCGAAGAACCCCCGGTCGTCGAGGTTCCTCCGGATCGCGGCGATCGTCCTGGTCCGGACCTCGAAGATCCGCCGCGTCTCTTCGTTTGCGATCAGGTCGAGCTCGCGCCGGCGGTGACGGGTCTCGACGTCCTCCAGGCCGTGGAACTTGTCGGGCGGTGGCCTGAGCGACTTGGCCAGCATCCGCCACTCGGCCGCCTCGAGCGAGAGCTCTCCGCGCTTCGTCGCGACGGCCCTGCCGGTCGCCCCGACGAAGTCGCCCAGGTCGATCAGGTCGAGCATCCCGAACGCCTCTTCGGAAAGCCCGTCGGAACTTGCGAGTATCTGGATCGACCCGCTCTGGTCGCGGAGGTCGAGGAAGACGACCTGTCCGTGCCCCCGCTTGCCGGTCACCCGTCCGGCGACGGAGTGGACCTGGTCGGTCTCCTGCCCGGCATCGAGCCCGGAGTGGGCCTCGACGACGGTCCCGATCTCCTCGCGACCGGGGAAGTCGTGTGGAAAGGGGTCGGCGCCGGCCGCCCGCAGGCGATCCAGCTTCTCCCGGCGTTCGGCCAGGAGGTCCCTGGCCTCTGGCTCCGTCATCTCCGGCCTTCCCGGAGCCTCAGGCTGCGTCGATCTTCGTGATCTTGTACTTGCGGGGTCGGCCCTTCTGGGCCGGCACCGAGACGATCTGGTTGACCTTGCCGCCGAGCAGGGCCGAACCGATCGGCGACTCGCTCGAGAGCTTGCCCTCCTTGAGGTCGGCCTCGGTGGAGCCGACGATCTGGAACTTCCGGGACTCGCCGGTCTTCTGGTCCTTGATGTGGACGACCGAGCCGAAGACGACCTCGCCCGTCTTCTCCCCTGGCTCCTCGACCACCACTGAGCGTCGGATCCGCTCCTCGAGCTGGGCGATCTGGGCCTCCAGCTGGGCCTGCTCGTTCTTCGCGTCGTCGTACTCGGCATTCTCGGAGATGTCCCCGAAGTCGCGGGCCTCCTTGATCCGTTCGGAAACCTCCCGACGTCTGACCGTGGTCAGGTACTCGAGCTCCTCCTCCAGTTTCTGGAGTCCGTCGGCCGTTATCTCTGCCTGGCGGCTCATCTTCCGTGCGGTGCCTTTCGGGAGTCTTTTTCCCTGCTAATAAGGATTTTTTGGGACCTTCCAGTTCCGACCAAAATCCCTCGTCGGGCGCTTGGAAAACGGGCAGTATAGCGACCGTCAAGCCTTCCTCGCCTCGTCGACCGAAACGCTCCCGAACCGTGGCAGTCCGGCCAGCGCCTCGATGAAGCGATCAGGGTCCTCCACCTGGGGATAGTGGCCGAGATCCGGGAAGGTGGTCGGCTCGACGGTCGGCCTCAGGTCGACCAGGCCCTCGAGGATCGCCGGGACGGCGACCGGGTCGAGCAGTCCCCAGGCCAGCGAGAGCTGTCCGGGCCAGTCCCGGACCGCGCCGTGCCACCGATCGGCGTAGATCGTTCGCTCATCCATGTAATAGATCAGCTTGTGGCCGAGCCGGTTCCCGCCACCGGCCTCGATCAATGCCCAGGCATCGGCGAGGAGCTCCGGGGACGGCTGGTGGTCGTCGGAGAACACGGATGAGAACTGCCGCCGGAAGAAGGGCTCGTTCGAGAGTCGGGCGGCCAGCGGGCCGGCCGGTCCGCGGAGCAGCTTCTGGGCCAGGGTCGGCTGGGCCCGGTCGATCAGGATCGAGCCGTTGAACAGGAGGACTCCGGACATCTCGAAGCCGAGCTCGCCCTCGATGTCGCGGGCCATCAGCTCGGTCGCGACCGAGGTGCCCAGGTCATGGGCACAGACGAGGACCGGCCCACCGCCGGCCTCGGCGGCCAGCGCCTCGGCCAGATCGGTCTGCCAGGCGAGGGTGTAGGTGTGGTCGCGAGGCTTGTCCGAAAGGCCGAAACCGAGGAAGTCGAAGGAGAGGGTCGAGCGGTTCCCGAGCCGTTCGATCACCGGGGCGAAGTCGAAGGAGCTGGTTGGAAAGCCGTGCAGGAAGAGGATCGTCTCTCCCTCGCCGTCGTGGTGGCGCCGGTAGATCGAGTGGTCCCGGAAGGTGGTGAAGTCACCCTCCTGGCGCCAGGCCTCGACCCGCTCGGAAAAGGCCGATTCGGTCAAGCCGGAACCGCACCCCGGTCCCGGATCGAGACGACCACTTCGCGGGCCCGCTCCAGCCCGGCCGTCTGGCAGAGCTCGTCCTTGACGCCCTTCGGAACGTCCACCCGGTCCAGGTACCAGGGGTAGAACTTCCTCAGATAGCGGCCAGCCCGCTCCTCGCCCAGGTGCTCCTCGGCCCGGTCCATCACCCAGAGGAGCTCGTCCATGATCGCTGCCCGGTCCGGTGGCGGTGCCTCGGTCCCGGTCAGCTCGGCGAAGATCCAGGGGTAGCCGAAGGAGCCGCGGGCGACCATGACCGCCGTCGCCCCGGATTCCTCGTAGGCCCGCCTCGCCGCCTCGGCATCGCTCAGGCCGCCGGAGATGATCATCGGGACGTCGATCGAGTCGGCCAGCTCGTGGGCAAGGGCGTAATCCGGGTTACCCTTGTGGCCCTTGCGGGCGACCCTCGGGTGGAAGGCGATCGCCGCCACCCCCGCCTCCTCGACCAGCCGGATAGCCAGGTCGAAGCCGGATCGATCCCCGGGGGCTATCCCCGACCGGATCTTGACCGTCACCGGCAGGTCGCTCCCCTCCCTGGCCGCCCTGGCCAGCTCGAGCGCGAGCTCGGGGTCGGCGAGCAGCTCCGCCCCGGCTCCGGTCTTCATCACCTTCGGCACGGGGCAGCCCATGTTCAGGTCGATCAGGTCGGGGCCGGACTCGGCCGCGATCGCGGCGGCCGACCTCATCACCTCGGGATCCTGGCCGAACAGCTGGTAGGAGACGGGATGCTCGTCGGGATGGATCCTCATCAGCTCCCGGGTCGTCTTCTCGTTCCCGTAGTGGAGCCCGTGGGAGGAGACCATCTCCGACACCGCCATCCCGGCCCCGTAGCGGCGGGCCTGCATCCGAACGAACCAGTTGCCGATCCCGGCCAGCGGTGCGAGCAGCACCCGGTTGGGGATCCGGACTCCCTCGATCTCGAATGGCTCGGTGAGCGGCGGCTGGACCCGGTCAGCCACGATTTCGCTCCTCGATCAACCGCAGGCCCTTCAGGGTCAGGTGGGGATCGATCTCCGAGAGAGTCTCGGTGTGGGGCACGATCATCGGGGCGAACCCTCCGGTCGCGACGAAGCGGGCCTGGCCGCCGAGCTCGCGATTGATCCGGCCGGCGATTCCGTCGACCAGTCCGGCGAACCCGTAGAGCACACCGGACTGGATAGCGGCCCTGGAACTCGTGCCGATCACGCCCTTCGGCTCGCCGAGATCGATCCTCGGTATCCGGGCTGCCCGTTCCGCCAGGGCCGAGAGGGAGATCTCGACCCCGGGGGCGATCGCACCGCCGAGGTAAGCGCCCTGGGCCGATACGACGTCGAAGTTGATCCCGGTCCCGAAGTCGACCCCGACGCAGACGTCACCGACCAGGTCGTAGACCGCGATCGCGTTGACCAGCCGGTCGGCCCCGACCTCGGCCGGGTTGTCGATCTCGATCGCCATCCCGGTCCTGATTCCGGGCCCGACGACGAGGCATTCGGAGTCGAGGTAGTCGGCCGAGAGGGCGGCGTACTCGGGCCCGAGCGGCGGAACTACCGAGGAGATGACCACCGACTCGACCTCTCCGAAAGCGATCCCCTTCAGCTCGAGCAGGCCCTTCAACCGCTGGGCCAGCTCGTCGGCCGTCGCCCCGGCCCGGGTCTGGAAGCGCCAGTTCTCGGCCAGCTCCTCTCCTCGGAATGCTCCGATGTGGGTCTGGGTGTTGCCGACGTCGATCGCCAGAAGCATGGCCGCTCAGTTTCGCAGGCCTGCCGTATTCGGGCTAGATTCCCGACCAATGGCAGAGGCAACCCTCTACACCATCCCGGGCTCGCACCCCGGCATTTCGGCGGCCCTGATGCTCGAGCGCAAGGGAATCGAGTACCGGAGGGTCGACCTGCTCCCGGTCGTCTCCAAGGGCGTGCTCAAGGCTCTTGGATTCCCGTCGGTGACCGTTCCGGCCCTGAAGCTCGACGGTCGGAGGTTCCAGGGATCGATCGAGATCGCAAGGGCCCTGGACAGCTACGCACCGGACGCTCCGCTGCTGCTGCCGATCGGCCCGGAACGGGCCGCGATCGAGGAGGCCGAATCCCTGGGTGAATCAGAACTCCAGCATCCGATTCGGCAGATCCTGTGGTGGCTGCTGCAGCGCGACCGGGACGCGATGCGCAGTTACGTGGAGGGCTCGAAGATCGGGCTCCCGACCGGACTGGCAATCAAGACCGGCGGCCCGCTGGTGGCGGCATCGGTCCACTTCAACCGCGCCGACGACGAGAACGTGCGGGCGGCTCTCGCTGCGCTGCCGGGTCTCCTCGACCGACTCGACGAGTTCGTGCTTTCGGGAGTCATCGGCGGGACGGAGCCGAATGCGGCCGATTTCCAGATCGCCCCGTCGATCAGGCTCGCGATGACGGTCGGAGACCTTCGTCCCTTCATCGAGGGCCGGCCGATCGGCCACGCCGCGCTGCGACTGGTCCCGGACTACCCCGGGAGCATTCCCCCGGGCCTGCCCCGGGAATGGCTCGAGCCGCTCCGGGACCGGGCCTGAACGCAAGCCACGCGCTCAGCCTGCGGGCCCTTCGGGATCGGTTGACCAGAGCCGGTCGATGAACCGCTGGTCCTCGTCGAACAGCCAGCACTCCCCCAGCTTGCCGTCGATCACCCGGTAGAGCAGGACCCTGCGGACCCGTCTGGGCGGCTCGCCGAGATCCTCGATCGCCACCAGCGCCCCGAACTCGTCCCCGGCGAGCACGTCCTCGACCTCGATCAGCTTGCGTGAGGTCCGGAAGGAGGCGAGCCCGAGGGTCTGGAGGGCTTCATCCCTGCCCCGGTACGTCCCGGCGAGGGGGCTCTCGCCCATGTAGTGGAGGACGAAGTCCTCGTGGTAGGAGCCGAGGACCTGTTCCAGGTCACCGGCGAGCCAGGCATCGGCGTAGGACTCGAGGACTTCCGCCGTCTCGGCCCGCTCCGCCATTTCCCCAGCCTAGGCGAGAGGCAACGGGCCTGCCGGGGTAACGGCCTGCTCGGGGTCGTGGTCGAGGGCATCGAGGATCTCGGCTAGCGGTCGGCCGTCGGGGAGGGTGAGGTCGGGCGCTACCTCGAGCAGTGGGACGAGCACGAACCGGCGGGTCGAGACCTCGCGGTGGGGCAGGATCAGCCGGTCGGACTCGAAGACGACGTCCCCGAGGAGCAGCAGGTCGATGTCGATGATCCGGGGCGAGTGGCGAGGCAGTCCGGTCTCGCGTCCCATCTCGGCCTCGACCGACTTGACCAGATCGAGGAGGTCCTCCGGGCCCAGCTCGGTGCCGACCGCGATCACGGCGTTCAGGAAGTCGGGCTGGTCGAGGATCTCGCCGACCGGCTGGGTCAGGTAACCGGAGGAGACGGCCTCGACAAGGAGACCCTGCGCGCCGAGCATCTCGATCGCCCTGGCGAGGTTGGCCGGCGGGTCGCCGACGTTCGAGCCGAGACCGAGATAGGCGGTCGCCACCGGTGCCCCGATCAGGCGTCGCGGTCGGTCAGGGTCAGCTCGACCGAGGCCCCGTCCATCGTGAAGGGGACCGGCGGCTCCGGCTTGGTCGCCCGGACCGTCACCCGGGATACGGGGTAGCGGTCGAGGACCTCGCGGCCGATCAGATCGACCAGCCGCTCGAGGGTCAGTCGGCTCTCGGCCGTGGCGAGTTCGGCCACGAGTCCGGAGAGTTCCCCGTAATCGACCGTGTCCTCGACCCGGTCGGAGGAGGTGGCACCGCAGTCGGGGACGACCAGCTCGAGGTCGAACACCATCCGCTGGCCGATCTCGCGCTCCGCCTCGGTCACGCCGTGGTGGGTGTGGACCGACATCCCGTCGATCCGGATGGTCACCTCAGGTGCGGCAGGCTCGGTCATCGGAGGTGAACGCTAGCCGGATACCGGACCGGGACCGGCTCCGTCCGCCTCGGCGGTCGCAATCTCCCCCTCGATCGCGAACGCCTGGAAGACCGGGGCGACGTCGTGGACCCGGACCGCGGCCGCCCCCTTCCGGGCGGCGGCGAGGCAGGCTGCGACCGTGCCCCCGACCCGCTCCGATTCGCCCGAGCCGTCGACCGAGCTGATGAACCGCTTCCGCGAGGGGCCGACCAGTACCCGGTAGCCGGTGGCGACGAAGCGGTCGGTCGCGGCCAGCAGGGCAAAGTTGTGTTCGGCCGTCTTGCCGAAGCCGATCCCGGGATCGATCCAGATCTTCTCCCGGGCGATCCCGGCCTGCTCGGCGAACCGTGCCCGCTCGAGCAGGAACTCGAGCACCGCCTCGACCACGTCTCCGTAGCGAGGATCGTCCTGCATCGTCCGGGGCTCCCCCAGCATATGCATGAGCACCACCTCCACCCCGCCTCCGGCGCAGACCCGGGCCATATCGGGGTCGCCCCTGAGGGCCGTCACGTCGTTGACCATCGAGGCGCCCGCACCGATCGCGGCCTCGGCCACCACCGCCTTGCCGGTATCGATCGAGACCCGGGCGTGCCCGGCCAGCCGTTCGACCACCGGAACGACGCGTCGAAGCTCCTCCTGCGGGGCGACCGGATCGGCACCGGGCCGGGTCGACTCGCCGCCCAGGTCGAGCAGGTCGGCCCCTTCGTCGATCAACTCGAGTCCGTGCGAGACGGCCTTCTCGGGGTCGAGGTAGAGGCCTCCGTCCGAGAACGAATCGGGCGTCACGTTGACGATTCCCATCAGCTCGGTCATGCCGGGATCAAAGCGAAGCCGTGACTTCCGCGGCCGCCTGCCTGCCGGAACGGATCGCCCCGTCCATGTACCCGGTCCACCGGGTGGCCACCTCGGCCCCGGCCCAGTGGATCGGGCCGACCGGCTCGGATAGCGCGGTGCCCCTTCCGGTCCAGGCGCCCGGAGGCATGAAGGCCCCGTAACAGCCCCCTGAGAACTCCTCCCTGGCCCAGCAGCGATCCACGTAATCGACCGGCCTCGATGCCTTCTCGCCGAAAAGGCGGGTCAGGTTGTCGATCACCAGTCCACGCCTTTCGGCGTCGGTCATCGCCCCGGCCCGGTCGGCCGCCGAGGCCTCGAAGAACGAGACCAGGACGCCGGGTGCCCCCGATGGCGGCGTGTTGTCGAAGACCATGCTGACCGGCGAGCCGATGCTGGTCACGCTGCCGGAGAGGCCCTGCTTGCGCCAGAACGGAGTCTCGTAGGCGGCCATCGCCTTGATCGCCCTGCCGGGCAGCATGCTGGACGTGAGCGCCGACCGGTCCTCCGGCAGCGCCGGACTCCACTCGATCCGGTCGGTCAGGGCCGGCGGCACCGTGACGATCGCCCTCCGTGCGGCGAAGGGCTCACCGGCAGCAACGACCCGGACGGCATCGTCATCCCGGGCGACGGCGGAGACGGGCCGGCCGGTCAGCACCCGGTCACCCAGCTCTTCGGCCACCCGGACAGCGATTTCCTGGGAACCGCCGACGACTCGGGAGTCCTGGGCCCCGCCCTCGGTGTCGAGCAGGGACTCGATCGAGCCTCCCGAGCGGGCATAGGCGAGAAAGTGGAGCATCGAGATCTCCTCGGGCTCGGCCGCCCAGACTGCATGGACGGCGAGGCGGATCAGGTCCCTCGCCTTGCCGGTCAGGACCGTCCGGGAGACCCAGTCGGCGACCGAGATCGAGTCCCACTTCGCGGCCCCGGGGGCGGTCCAGGGACGCGCCGGATCGATGCCACGCGAGAGGCGGTCGACCCTCTTGAGCGCGATCACCAGCTCGGCGAGGGCGAACGGGTTGACCTTCGGGATCGTGCCGCTGTAACGGCTCACCGATCCCCCTGAGTCGAACAGGTTCACCCCCTCGGTCCAGGTCGGGAAGGTCTCGAGGCCGAGCTCGGCGATCAACCCGAGTACCTCGTCCTGGCCCGGACCGACCCACTGGCCACCGAGCTCGACCGGCTCACCCTCCAGGAAGCCGTTCTCGATCCTGCCGCCGACCCTGTCGCGGGCCTCCAGCACGATCACCTCGTGCCCGGAGGCGACCAGCTCTCGGGCGGCCGCGAGGCCGGCCAGCCCGGCCCCGATGACGATCACGTCTGGGTCGCGTTGCTCCACGACCCCACCATAGGACAGCGAAGATCAGCCAGGTGCCCACGACCCGTGATCCTCTGGGATGATCGCCCGGTGACCGATCTCAAGGGACTGAGGAGGCGTGTCGAGCAAGGAAAAAATGACCGCAGGCGCCGGAGTCGACGCTTCGGCTGGCTTGCGATTGCCTCGCTCCTGGTCGCCGGTGGGATCGCCTTGGCGGTCATTCAGGGTCATCTCCCGGTGGAGCTGGAACGGGGGGAGCCGACGGCCACGAGTCCCTCGGATCCCGAAAAGCCCGAGGCACCCCGGAAGACGACCGTCTCGACCAGCGGCGACATCCTGATCCACTCGCCGGTCTGGTACCGGGCCGCCGACAACGGCGGAGGCACTTACGACTTTTCACCGATGTTCGGGGCGATCGAACCTTTCGTCCGCGGGGTCGGACTCTCGGTCTGCCAGATGGAGACCCCACTCACCTCGGGCGAGCCCAGTGGCTACCCGATCTTCGCCACCCCGGTCGAGATCGCCGACGGGATCCGGAAGGCCGGCTGGGACGCTTGCAGCACGGCCTCGAACCACACCCTGGACCGCGGTCCGGAGGGAGTGGCCCAGACGATCGCCGCCCTGCGGGACGAAGGGGTGCGCTCGACCGGGTCGGCGACCAGGCGGCGCCAGGCCGAACGTCCCCTGGTCATGGATGCCAGCGGGATCCGGATCGGACTGGTCGCCTACACCGACTTCAGCAACCTGGGCGCCCCGGCCGAGCCGTCGAACCTCAACCTTCTGCCTTTCGACGCGCCGGTCGAAGAGAAGAGGAGGGTCGTCGAACAAGATGTCGAGCGAGCAATCGAGGCAGGTGCCGACACGGTGCTGGTCTCGATCCAGTGGGGGGCTGAGAACTCGACCACGCCGAACGACTCCCAGCTCGAACTCGCCCGGGCGATCACCTCGATTCCGGGCGTGGCGGCGATCGCCGGCCAGGGACCCCATGTGGTCCAGCCGATCGAGCGGATCAACGGGAAGTTCGTCGTCTTCAGCTCCGGCAACCTGCTCTCCAACCAGAGCGCAGCCGCCGGACTCCCGGCCGAGACCCAGTACGGCCTGATCGCCCTGTTCAGGCTTCGCTCGGACGGGAACGGGACGAAGGTCAAGCGGCTCGACTACGTCCCGATCTGGGTCCGGCCGGGTGACTACCTGATCGAACCCGTCGGGTGGGGCCTGAAGAACGACCCGGCGAACGGGGCGGCGCTCCGGGCGGCATGGGAGAGCACTGTCTCGATCGCCGGCAAGGGCAAGCTAGTCCGTCCGATCCCCGGAGATCTCTGACCGGGACCCCGGACCGGGCGGGGCTCAGTCCGAGTGGGTCTCGGTGATGCCGCCGGCGTAGCCGGGACGGGGCGGCGAGGGCGAGGGCTCCGTGGTCGGGGTGTTCACCGGCTCCGGCTCGGAGGGGTAGTCGGCCACTTCCTCGGCCTCCTCCTCCGCCTCGGGCGGGAAGACCTCTTCCTCACTCTTGCCCTCGAGCAAGGCGACGAACTGATCGGCGTCGATCGTCTCGCGCTCGAGCAGGATCCCGGAGATCCGTTCGAGGTCGTCGTTGTGCTTCTCGAGGATGTCGCGAGCCGTCTGATGGGCGTTCTCGACGATTCGGCGGATCTCGTCGTCGATCTCGCGGGCGATCTCGTCCGAGTAGTCGGGCTCGGATCCCATGTCGCGGCCGAGGAAGGGCTGGCCGCGATCGTGGCCGAAGACCCGGGGACCGAGGCGTTCCGACATCCCGAACCGCATCACCATCTGCTTCGCGGTCGCGGTGACCTTCTCGAGATCGTTCGATGCACCGGTCGTGATCTCGTCGAAGACCAGCTCCTCGGCGGCCCGGCCGCCGAGGGTCATCGCCATCGTCTCGGCCAACTCGGCCCTGGAGGTAAGGAACTTGTCCTCGGCCGGGAGCGAGATCGTGTAGCCGAGCGCCTGGCCGCGGCTGATCACCGAGATCTTGTGGACCGGATCACAGTTGGGAAGCACGTGTCCGACGATCGCGTGGCCCATCTCGTGGTAGGCCGTGATCTTGCGCTCCTTCTCCGACAGGATCCGGGTCTTCTTCTCCGGTCCGGCGACGACGCGCATGATCCCCTCTTCGAGCTCGTCCTGGGTGATCTCCTTCTTGCCCGAACGGGCACTCAGAAGGGCGGCCTCGTTGATCAGGTTGGAGAGGTCGGCACCGGTGAAGCCGGGGGTCTGGCCGGCCAGCGCGTCGAGGTCGATGTGCCCGGCAAGGGGCTTGCCGCGGGAGTGGACCTCGAGGATCTTCTTGCGGCCCTGGCGGTCGGGCCGGTCGACGGCTACCTGACGGTCGAAACGGCCGGGCCGGAGCAGAGCCGGGTCGAGGATGTCGGGCCGGTTGGTGGCCGCGATCAGGATGATGTTGTCCTTGACCTCGAAGCCGTCCATCTCGACCAACAGCTGGTTGAGGGTCTGCTCGCGCTCGTCGTGCCCACCGCCCATTCCGGCACCGCGGTGGCGGCCGACCGCATCGATCTCGTCCATGAAGATGATGCAGGGCGAGTTCTGCTTCGCCTGCTCGAACAGGTCGCGGACCCGGCTGGCGCCGACCCCGACGAACATCTCGACGAAGTCCGAACCCGAGATCGAGAAGAAGGGAACCCCGGCCTCTCCGGCCACCGCACGGGCCAGCAGGGTCTTGCCGGTACCGGGCGGTCCGTAGAGCAGGACGCCCTTCGGGATCCGGGCCCCGAGAGACTGGAACTTCTTCGGGTTCTGGAGGAACTCCTTGATCTCATGGAGCTCCTGAACCGCCTCGTCGGCCCCGGCCACGTCCTTGAAGGTGATCTTGGGGGCATCGACGGCCATCTTCTTGGCCTTCGACTTGCCGAAGCTCATGACCCGCGAGCCGCCGCCCTGCATCTGGTTCATCAGGAAGATCCAGAAACCGAAGAAGAGCAGGAAGGGCAGGACGTAGATCAGCATCGAAAGGATTGAGCTGCCGCCAGAGCCCTTGACCGTGACCGCGACGTCGTTCTGGTCGAGCTGGCTGAGCAGGCTCTGCTCGGTGTTGGGCGGGTAGCCGGTCTCGAACTTCTCGCCGGTGTCCGACGATCCAGAAGCGGCATCGCCTCCCTGGTCACCCTGGCCTCCCTTGTCGGCCGGCGGCGGCTCTTCGGTCACCTCGAGGGTGTTGTCCTTGGTATTGATCGTGACGTCGGCGATCTCGCCCTTCTCGACCATGGTCAGGAACTGGTTGTAGGTCGGGGGCTCGGTGCCGGTGTCGGGGCTGATCACCCTCTGGGCCACGAAGGCGAGGATCACGACCAGCAGAATGGGAAAAGCCGCACTCTTGAAAAACCGCTTCAAACCGCTCCTTACTCTCGATCCGTCGGGTCCGTTTCGCCTGCCGAAACCGGTTCCGGACGGCCTTTCAGCGTAGCAGGCAGCGGCTTCCGTGCCGGATGGTCAAAGCGGCGGGTCGACACCCTCCGGGAGCGATGCGACGTGGTCGAGGTTGCGGTACTTCTGGGCGTAGTCGAGGCCGTACCCGATCACGAACTCGTCCGGGATCTCGAAGCCGGTGTAGCGGACCGGCACGTCGGCCCTGAGCCGGTCCGGCTTGGCGAGCAGGGTGCAGACCTCGAGCGAGGCCGGTCCGCGCGCCGCGAGGTTGCGGAGCAGGTAGGACAGGGTGAGCCCGGAGTCGACGATCGCCTCGACGATCAGCACGTCGCGGCCGGTGACGGGATCATCGAGATCCTTGAGGATCCGGACCACGCCGGAGGAGTCGGCCGAGGAGCCGTAGGAAGAGACGGCCATGAAGTCGACTTCGCAGGGGATCGAGATTGCCCGCATCAGGTCGGCGAGGAAGACCGACGCTCCCCTCAGGACCCCGACCAGGATCAGGTCCCGGCCGGCGTAGTCGGCGCTTAGCTCGGCCCCTAGCTCGCGCACCCGATCCTGGACGCGGTCGGCCGCGATCAGGGTCTCGCCGACCCCGTTCCGGCCATTCGGATTGAAGCCCTCCTCCATCGGACCCGGCAGTCTAGGTACCGGCCCCGTCGCCGACAGGTCCGGGCGGCTCGGCCGTCAGCAGGATCGGGTCCGCGGTCGCCCGGCCCGCCCTGAAGGTCTCCGATACCGCGACCCCCGGGACCCAGGCGATCTCGCCTCCGGACTCGACCACCGGCCACTCGGGCCGGCGTGGGCGGGGAAGTCTTTTCTCGGCCATCAGGTCGGCCACCTTGCGCGAGCCTTCCATTCCGGCCGGCCGGATCCTGTCCCCCGGTCGCCAGGCCCTGACCTCGACCCGTTCGCCCAGACGGGACCGATCGAGAGTCGCCGTACCCGGCCCCCCGGCCGGCTCACCGCCGCCGATGCCCTCGGCCCCGAACAGCCAGCCGTCCCAGCCGAGCGCCCCCGGAATCGGCAACCGACCCGTCGGCCTCTCCGGCTCGATCGTTGCCGGGCCGACCTGCTCGGCGAGGACCACGCCCGATCCGACCTCGATCATCACGCCACTCCCGGGGTCTGCCGATCCCCCCTCTGGCCGTGCGGCGAGCCTGCGGACGAGGGTGGCCTCCTCGATCGGGACCGGGACGGTCCTGCCAGTGGCCTGCTCGACCAGCAGCCTGAGGCCGTGGCGGGCGACGGCCGGAGCGGCCCCGGCGATCGCCTCCGCGGAGATGAATGGCCGCGAGTCGGGCGCTTCCTGGATCAGGGAAGACCCTTCGGACTCGAGGAAGGCGGCCTCCTCCTCGAGCTCTTCGATCGTCCTCGCCACGTTGCGCTCGAAGGCCGGGTTCACCGTGGCGAGCCCCGGCATTACCCCGGTCCTGATCCTCGCCCGGGCGAAAGAGGGGTCGAGATTCGAGGGATCGTCGACGAAGGGCAGCCCGGCCCGCGCGACCTCTCCCCGGACCTCGTCCCGGCCGAGGCCCAGCAACGGCCTCACGATCCGGCCCCGCCGGGCCGGCATCGCCCGGAGCGCCCTCGTCCCGGGCGAGGAGGCCAGGCGGTAGAGCACGGTCTCGACCAGGTCGGTCCGGGTGTGGCCGACCGCGATCCAGTCCAGCTCCAGCCGTCCGGCGATCCGTTCGGCCTCGCCGTAGCGGATCGTCCGGGCCCAGTCGTGGAGGTTGCCCTCCCGCTCCCCGGCCCGGACCACGGAGAGCTCGACCCCGAGCCGCTCCGTGACCTCGCGACAGGTCGCCTCGTCGCGGCCGGAGTCGGACCGGAGTCCGTAGTTGACGTGAAGAGCCGTGATCGCACGGGGACCGAGCAGTCCGGCCAGGCCCGACAGGAGACCGACCGAATCGGCCCCTCCGGAGAGCAACGTGATACCCCGGGTTCCCGGCGGGACGAGGCCGGAGCCGGTGATCGCCCGCTCGATCGTTCCGGGCTCAGTCACGGACCTTGACCGAGAACAGCGGGGTCGGCACCGGGAAGCCCTTGAGCGGTACCTCGCCGATCGGCTCGAGCTCGATCTCGGCGTTGTCCTCGAGCGCCTCGGCGACCCGGTCGGTGACCAGCACCTCCCCGCCGAGGGCGCGATTGACGACCCGGTGAGCGAGGTTCACCTGACTGCCGAAGTAGTCGCCATCCCTGAAGACGGCTCCGGCGTAGTGGACGCCTGCCCGCGGCTTGGGCCGGTCGCTGAAGAAGGAGATGAAGCCGACCGCCCACTCGGCCAGCGAAGCCGGATCGGGCGAGACGACCATCACCTCGTCCCCGATCGACTTGATCACCTCGGCCCGGGCCGGGAGGGTCGCCCGAACCGCCTCGGTGAAGCTCTCGATCACCAGCAGGGCCTCGACGTCGCCTTCCTCCTCGGTGAACTGGGTGAAGCCGGTCAGGTCGATGAAGCAGATCGCGACCTTGACCTCGCCGATGTCGGCATCGGGGGCAGCCTCTTCTTCCATGTGGCCGACCACGTCCTGCTCCATGAAGTAGCGGAGGTAGCGCTGATGGAGGTACTTGAAGAGCGGTACGGCGGTAGGGGCCGTGTTGGCCGCCAGGTCGCTCAGCTCCTCCGAGATGTCGGTAGCCGACATGCCCTCCCGGATCATCGGCTCGTGGACGAACAGGTGGACGAGCCGGACCTCTGCGTCGGCGATCCGCCGGACCGACTGGGCGTAGATCCGGACCAGCTGGAGGACGGCCTCGAGCGGCAGGCCAGCCTCTGCGACCGATGCCAGCCTGGCGATCGCCTTGCGGTCTTCCTCACTCAAGGTCCGGTTCTCGCCGACCGGGGTGCCGAGCAGGTCGAGCAAGCGCTCGACGAAGGCCTCATCGACCCCGGTCCGCTCTGCCGCTTCCTTGACCGTCATCTGCTCGGAGTCGTCGGCGAACACGTCCTCGGCCAGGCCGACCGCCAGCCTTCCCTCGGCCGCCGCCTTCCTCAGCTCATCGAGCGAATGGCCCCGGTCCCGCATCCGCGCCACCACCCTCGCCTGGGAAGCGGCACCACGGGTCCACTTGCCGCCTTCGAGCGGCACGATTCCCTCCTGCGCCCAGCGCCGGAGGGTGGCAGCCGACACCCCGGAGGTGCGGGCAGCCTCGGTCAGGGTGATCGAGTCGCCGCTCATCAGGCCTCGAGGCTACCGCCAGAGGTGGCCGATGGTGTCGCCGAACCGCGACCCGGGGGGCCCTTCCGGACCCCGGGAGACGGAGAAGCCCGGGGCCGGTCGGCCACCGACCCCGGACGTCGCTCCGTCGCCCCCCTCGACTACTCGGCGTGGGCCTGGGTCACTTCCTGGCCACGCTCCCCCGTCCTGATCCGGATCGCCTCCTCGACAGGGATGACGAAGATCTTTCCGTCCCCGATCTCGCCGGTCCTGGCGTGCCTGAGGATCGTCTCGATGATCAGGTCCTTGTCCTCGTCGGCGACCACGATCTCGAGCTTCAGCTTGGGCCGCACGTTGACGGTGACGGTCGAGCCCCTGTACTGCTCGACGATCCCCTTCTGGCGCCCCGATCCCTTGGCCTCCAGGACCGAGATCGAGGGAAACCCCTTCTCCAGCAGTTCGGCCCTGATCGGCTCGAACGCCTCGTGCCTTACGAACGCTTCGATCTTCTTCATCTGGATCGCTCCTCCTTACTGTTCGTCCGGCGTTGCCACCGGGGTTCCGGCCATCATCGGCGTCTGGTTGCCAACCGGGTATTCCTCCTGCGGGATGAATGCCTCCGGGTAGCCGTACATACCGTGACTCGAAATGTCGAGTCCGGCGATCTCCTCGGATTCCGGGACCCTCAGGCCCATCACGGCCTTGATGATCGCGAAGGTCGCGTAGGAGAGGACGAGCACCACCACGAAGGTGGCCACGACGGCGAGGGTCTGGACCCCGAACTGGCCAATCGTGCTCGAGAACGACTGGTCGCCGAAGACGCTGTACCAGATCCCGGAGCCGGCCCCGTCGAGTATCAGCCTCGGAGAGGCGAAGATCCCGACCGCGAGGGTGCCCCAGATTCCTGCCAGGCCGTGGGCCGAGAGGGCGCCGATCGGATCGTCGAGGTACTTCTCGATCGTCAGCACGCCCCAGACGACCACGAAGCCGGCGATCAGGCCGATGATCGGTGCGGCCCAGTACTCGACGAATCCGCAGCCGGCCGTAATGCCGACCAGACCGCCGATCGCGCCGTTTCCGGCCATGCCGACGTCGAGCGCCTTCGTCTTGATGTAGATCAGGATGCTCGCCGCGATCACGCCTGCCGCGGCCGCCAGCATCGTGTTCAGCATCACCTCACCGAAAAAGGCATCCTCGGTTACGAAGGTCGAGCCACCGTTGAACCCGAACCAGCCGATCCAGAGGATGATCACCCCGAGGCCGACCAGCGGCATCGAGTGGCCCGGGATCGCCCGCGGCTTCCCGTCGGCCCCGTACTTGCCCCGCCTTGCTCCGAGCAGGAGCAGACAGGCCAGGGCGGCCGTGGCACCGGTGAGGTGGACGACCGAAGAGCCGGCGAAGTCCATCACCGGCTTGCCGCCGACGTCGGAGAGCAGGCCGCCGCCCCAGACCGAGTGGGCGACGATCGGGTAGATCAGGGCACCGAACACGACCGCGAAGGCGGCGTAAGCCCCGAACTTGATCCTCTCCAGCGTCGTACCCCAGACGATCGCCAGGGAGACGGCGCAGAAGGCAAGCCCGAACAGCATCAGCATCGAGGTGTCCGCGGTCACCGCCGTGCCGAGGATGTCCTGTCCGTAGTGAAAGAAGAACCCGTCGGTCCCGATGAAGTTGGCGATATTCCCTTCACCGAAACCGGCGATCCCGTAACCGACCGCCCACCAGGCGATGGTCACGACCGAGAGGTTGATGAACACCTTGGCCACGCCCGTACCGGCGTTCTTCCGTCGTGAGAACCCGATCTCGAGGAACATGAACCCGGCCTGCATGAAGAAGACGAGCACGGTCGCCAGCGCGACCCAGACCATGTCCAGCTCGAGCGCCTTCGCCTCCAGGTCGGCGGCCACATCCGCGGCCGCCGCGGCCGGAAAGGCGAGTGTCGCAAGCGCCACCCCCAGGACGGTCCCTAGAACTCCGCGTTTGGTCGATCTGGTCACGTGCTACCTCCTGTCGAGTGGCCGCCCGGACGGGCTGCCGGTTGGGAAAGGGACGATTACGGCACGCTAGAAGCGGGAGGTCGGCCGTCTCTTGGCCGACGGGAGGAAATGCCGGCGACCCCTTTGTTCCATTGTTCAGTCGTCCGGCCCGATGGTGATCCGGCCTGCGGTCCAGCTCAGACGAAGGCCGGGCCCCGCTCGACCAGTCCCCGGTACAGCCCCTGCTGGACCCTCTGGCGGACCTGCTCGGCCAGGTCGAAGACCAGCGAGGGATCCTCTGCAGCCTCCGGAGGGAGAGCGGAGAGGTCGATCGGTTCGAGGAAAATGATCCGCCACCTCGAGGGAAGCGGGATCAGGCCGAGAGGGCCCAGCAGTGGGAAGGTCGGGGTGAGCGGGATGTAGGGAGCGCCGATCAGGCGGGCCAGGGGTCCTATCTCGCCCAGCTTGGGGTAGGTCTCCTCGGCACCGACCACGGCCACGGGAACGATCGGGGTCCCGGTGCGGAGCGCCTCCTCGACGAATCCCCCGCGACCGAACCGCTGGGTCCGGTAGCGCTCCGAGAAGGGCTTGCCGAACCCCTTTACTCCCTCCGGGAAGACCATCACCGCCTCCTCCTCCCCGAGCAGGCGACTCAAATTGGCCGGGTGGGCCGGTACGGCCCCCAGTCGCCGCATCAGGTAACTCAGGAAGGGCAGTTCGAAGACCCAGTCGAGGACCATTGCCCGGGGCCAGCGCGGGTGCGGATGGAGCTTCTGGATCGCCGTCCCGATCATGATCGCGTCGAAGGGGAAGACCGTGCCCGAGTGGTTGGCGACGATCATCGTCCGGCCCTGACCGGGCAGGTTCCCGATCCCCTCGACTTCGACCCTCCACCACCTCTCGAAAAGGAACTCGAAGGCCGGCAGCACCGACTCGGCGAACTCGCGGTCGAAACCCCACTCG
>JAUMBO010000008.1:0-17245 GCA_032119635.1 Solirubrobacterales bacterium | reverse complement strand
TCGCGCTGGTCGCGGCGCTCGATCGAGTCACGGACGGTCTCGGCCTCCGCCCCGGCCTCGTGCGCCCGCCGGGCGGCCCTGACCTCGGGCGACGCCGTGAGAAAGACCTTGAGCGGCGAGTCCGGACTGACCACCGTCCCGATGTCGCGACCCTCGGCGACGTACCGTCCCGATCTGATCAGGTCCCGCTGGGCGCCGACCATCACCTCCCTGACCGATGGATGGGCCGAGATCCGGGAAGCCGTCTCGGTCACCTCCTCCGTTCGGATCCGCGAAGTGACGTCCGTGCCGTCGAGCAGCACCGGCCCGGGGCCGGGATCGATGTCCAGCGCGACCGCCAGGTCCCCGGTCGCGACCGGGTCGTCGGGATCGATACCGCGCTCCAGGCAGGCCAGCGCGATGCAGCGGTACATCGCCCCGGAATCGAGGTAGGTGAAACCGAGGCGCTCGGCAAGCGCCTTCGCCACTGATGACTTGCCGGCCCCTGCCGGACCGTCGATCGCGATCACCATTGCCGGCGCCCTTCTCCAGTCCGCTTCACGGGGCTCACTCTACGAATCACCGGCCGAACCGGCGGCGGACCCGGACAGGGCCACGAGATCGCGCTCGAAGCGCGGGTAACTGACGGAGGCCGCGTCGAAACCCTCGACCTCGACCCCGTCCCGACTGGCAAGTCCAGCGACCGCCCCGAGCATCGCGATCCGGTGATCGCCATCCGACTCGACCCTGCCCCCGGTCGGCCGGGTACCTCCACGCACGACCAGGCCATCGGGAGTCGGCTCGGCATCCACGCCGAGTCCGAGCAGGGCCCTGGTGACGGTCTCGACCCGGTCCGACTCCTTGGCCCGGAGCTCTCCCGCGTCGCGGATCACGGTCTCGCCCTCGGCGAAGCCGGCGACCAGGGCGACGAGGGGCAGCTCGTCTATCGCCAGCGGAATCTCGGCCCCACCCACTTCGGTCCCATTCAGCTCCGAGTGCCGGACGACCAGCGTCGCGACCGGCTCCTCGCCCAGAGGCTCGCCGGGCAGGACCTCGACCGAAGCACCCATCCTGGAGAGGATCGAGAGGAATCCGGTTCGGGTCGGGTTCGTTCCCACCGCCTCCAGCCGCACTTCGGAGCCCGGCACCAGGATCGCCGCGGCGATCAGGAAGGCGGCGGACGAGAAGTCGCCCGGGACCACCACCGAGTCGAGCGAGAAGCCCGGGGATGGCCAGACCGTCATCGCCGATCCCTCCCGGTCGAGCCGCAGGCCGGCCAGGCCGAGCATCCGCTCGGTGTGATCGCGGGTCGGAACCGGCTCGAGGATCGTCGTCGCCCCGGCCGCACCGAGGCCGGCGAGAAGCAGGCAGGACTTGACCTGGGCACTCGCGACCGGAAGTTCGTACTCGATCCCTTCCAGCTCCACGCCCTCGATCACCATCGGGGGAAAGCGATCTTCGGTCGCCTCGACCCGGGCACCCATCCGGCCGAGCGGAAGCGCCACCCGGTCGACGGGCCGACGTCGGATCGATTCGTCGCCGTCGATCTCCCAGCTGCCGCCCCGGCAGCCGGCCAGCCAGCCGGGCAGCAACCTGAGCAGGGTGCCGGAGTTGCCGACGTCGATCTTCGCCGGCGAGGTCGGGCCCTCGGGGCCGACCCCGAACACCGTCAACGCCCCCCTGCCGGATCCGGTGATCTCTACTCCCGCTCCCAGCTCCTGGACCGCAGCGAGGGTCGACCGGGTGTCGTCGGACTCGAGATAGTTCGTGATCACGGTCGGACCGTCGGCCATCGCTCCGAGGATCGCGGCCCGGTGGGAGATCGACTTGTCGGCCGGAGGGGTGACCGAACCCTTCAGGGGGCCGGATGGTCCGAAGCTCTGAACGCTCACCGGGCCGGTCACCCGGCCTCGTCCTCGATCGCCTGGGCCTGGAAACCGAGCGTCTCGATCGAGCGGGCCGCCCTTCGGGCCTCTTCCTCCCCGGCGACCCAGATCGTGATTGCCCCGGAACTCATGTCGGGAGCGGGCTCGAGCGACATGTCGGCGATGTTTACCCCGTCCTTGCCGAGCGCAAGCGCGACGTCGGCCAGCACGCCGGGTCGGTTCGGGACCAGGATCCTGATCGCATGGGTGGGAGCACCGGCGCTCTCGATGGCCGAGAGGGCGGCCCGGGACGTGGCGGCTCCTTCCTGCCACAGCCTGATCGCCTCGGCATCGCCGGCGGAGATCACCTCCCTGGCCTCCCGGAGTCCCTCGATCGCGGTGTCGATCGCCCCGGCGACGGCCTCGCTGTTGCTGGCCATGATCTCGCTCCAGACGAGCGGGTTGGAGCCGGCGACCCTGGTCGCGTCACGGAGGCTCGGGGCGACGGTACCGAGTCGTTCCGACCCGGCGAGTGCCTGACCGGCCAGCTGGTTGGCGAAGACGTGAGGAAGGTGGCTGACCACTGCCATCGCCCGGTCGTGCTCGAGCGCATCGATCGCGACCGGACGGGCACCGAGCGAGGTGATGAACCTGTTGAGCCGGTCGAGCAGGATGCCCGGGGAAGAGCCCGTGGGGGTGACCAGCCAGGTCGCGCCGTCGAACAGGTCGGCCCGGGCCGACTCGACCCCGGAGGTCTCGGCCCCGGCGACGGGGTGACCGCCGATGAACCTCGGGTCATCGCCGAAGCGCTCGACGAGGTCGCCCTTGGTCGAGCCGACGTCGGTCACGACCGTCTCCTCTCCCGCGACATCGAGGATCCGTCCCGTCACCTCGGTCAGGGCCCCGACCGAGACGCAGTTGAAGACGATCTCGGCTCCGGCCACCGCCTCCTCGAGCGATCCGGCGACCGAGTCGAGTGCCCCGGCCTCGAGACAGGCCTCGGCCCTCGACGGATCCCTGACCCAGCCGACGACCTCGCCCAGCCCGCGCTCACGCACCGCCTTGCCTATAGAGCCGCCGATCAGGCCGACCCCGATTACCGCGATCCTGGGCACGCTCAGGCCCGGGAGACCGTCTTGCCGGCAACCTCCGCCACGGCCTCGATCTTCGCGGCAAGCTCGTCGAATTCGCTCGACTTCACCTGCTGGGCCGCATCACAGATCGCCCGCTCGGGATCGTTGTGGACCTCGATGATGATCCCGTCCGCTCCCGCCGCGACGGCGGCAAGCGCCATCGGCTCGACCCAGTCGCGACGTCCGGGCGCGTGGCTCGGATCGACGATCACCGGCAGGTGCGTGGCCTCCTTGAGGGCCGGGACGGCCAGCAGGTCGAGGGTGAAGCGGTATGCGGTCTCGAAGGTCCTGATCCCCCGCTCGCAGAGCATCACGGACTCGTTGCCCTCCTTGAGCACGTATTCGCTCGCCATCAGCAGCTCTTCGACCGTGGCCGAGAGGCCGCGCTTGAGCAGCACGGCCTTGCCCGACCGGCCGACCTCGGTCAGCAGCGAGTAGTTCTGCATGTTCCGGGCACCGATCTGGATCACGTCGGCGACCTCGACGATGTCGTCGATGTCGCGCAGGTCGAGCAGCTCGGTGACGACGGGGAGGCCGGTCTCCTCCCTCGCCTCGGCCAGCAGCCGCAGGCCCTCCCGGCCGAGACCCTGAAAGCTGTACGGCGAAGTTCTCGGCTTGTACGCACCACCCCTCAGCATCGTCGCCCCGGCCGCGGCGACGTCCCTGGCCGACTCGAGCATCTGGTCGCGGTTCTCGATAGTGCAGGGTCCGGCGATCAGGCCGAAGTTCCCGCCGCCGACCTTCCGGCCGTCGACCTCGATGACCGAGTCGCGGCCCTCCTTCAGCTGGCGCGAGGCGAGCTTGTAGGGCTTCATGATCGGAAGCACCTGATCGACCCCGGGGGTTCCCTCGAGTCCCAGTTCGGCGACCCGACCCTCCTTGCTGCCGATCGCACCGATCACGGTCAGAACCTCGCCCCGCGAGACGTGCGCAGCCAGGCCGATGCTCTCGACCCGGTCGACCACATGGGCGACCTCCTCGTCGGAGGCCCCTTCTTTCATCACGATCATCATCTGAACGGTTCCTCGACTGGAAACTCTACGGACCCGGGAACGTTTCGGCCGCAAGGCCGATCCGGCGAAAGGGCCTGACCGACCGGCTCAGCTCCCGAGGATGCCGATCAGTGCTTCCAGCATCCGGTCGTCCTCCTCGACCGTGCCGTACGAGATCCGCAGGTGACCGGGCGAGCCGAGCACCGAGCCGGCCCGAACGAGGATCCCCTTGGCGGCCAGTGCGGCGACCACCTCCTCCTCTGGCATCCGGTCCCCGATCGAGACCCAGGAGAAGTTGGCCTGGCTCTCGCTCGCCTCGATCCCGGCCGCGGCCAGGGCGCCCTGTACCCGCTGTCGCTCCGCCCGGACCCCGGCGATCTGCTCCCCCACCGCCTCGTCGTGGCGGATCGCCTCGGTCGCCGCCGCCTGGGCAAGGACGTTGACCGGAAAGGGCTGGCGGACGATGTCGACCGCCGCCTTGAAGGAAGGGGGACAGATCGCGTAGCCGACCCGGAACCCGGCCAGCGAGTGGGACTTGCTGAACGTCCTCAGCACGATCACGTTCTCCCGCTCCCGGAACAGCCCCAGCGAAGCTTCGGGGTCGTCGTGGTCCTGGAAGTCGATGTACGCCTCGTCGAGGATCACGGCGACCTCGTCCGGGACCGACCGGACGAACTCGGCGATCTGGTCGGCCGGGCGGTAGGTGGCCGTCGGGTTGTTCGGGTTGCAGACGATCACCATCGCAGTCGAGGGGCCGATCGCCCCGAGCATCGCCGGCAGGTCGTGGAGGTCACCCGGAGCCAGCGGCACCCGGACCTCCGCCCCCCCGTTCAGCGGCGCGAGCGCCGGGTAAATCGAGAACGAGGGCCAGGCATAGACCACCTCGCGACCGGGCGAGAGCATCGCCTGACCGGCGGCGACGAGGATCTCGCAGGACCCGTTTCCGACCGCGATCTGACCGGGTTCGACCCCGTGCCGTTCGGCCAGCGCCGCGCGGAGGTCGGATGCCTCGGGGTCGGGGTAGCGGTTGGTCGCCCCGACCGCGCCGGCGATCGCCTCGGCGACGCCGTCGAGTGGCGGGAAGGGCGACTCGTTGGAGGCGAGCTGGGCGACGTCCGAGTCCTGGACCTCCCCGGCCGTCCGGCCCTTCGGCGAACCGGGGCTGTACCCCGGAACGGAGTCGAGATTTGGGTTGAACCTCATGGACGCGCTCAACCCGGAGAGACGAGGTCGTCCCTGAGCTCTTCGGTGCCGTCGATGTAGGTCGGGACGGTCCGGTGGCCTTCCGGCGCGTTGAAGTGGACCAGCACCCGGATCACCCGTTCCATCTTCCCCGGTACCGGAATCTCCCGGGCACAGATCAGGGGGACCGACGACAGGCCGATCTCCCGGGTGGCGGTGGCGGGAAAGTCGGCATCGAGGTCAGGAGTGGCGGTGAAGAGGACGCTGATCATCTCGTCGGGCCCGATCGCGTTGTTCTCCATCAGGGCCCCGATCAGGTTCTGGCTCGCCCGGCCGATCGCCTCCTCCGTGTTGGCCTCGGCCTGCACGGCGCCGCGCACTGCGAAGGTGCGTACCTGCTGGCTCTCACCCGGACCGGTCATCACCGGCATCTTTCCAGAGCCGGGCGACCTCGTGTTCATCGAGCAGCCGGTACCTGCCGGTCGGCAGGCGGCCCAGGGCGAGTGAGCCGAACCCGGTCCTTTCGAGGGCGGTCACCCGGTTGCCGACCGCCTCGGCCATTCTCCTGACCTGACGGTTGCGACCCTCCCGAATCGTGATCTCGATCACGTGCCTCGACGTCCGGGTCACCCCGGCAGGGGCGGTCGGGCCATCCTCGAGCTTCACTCCCCCGCCGAGCCGGGCGATCATTTGATCAGTGATCGGGCGGGCCATCTCGACCCGGTAGGTCTTCGGCACCTCGTACCGCGGGTGGCTCAGGCGGTGGGCCAGTTCGCCGTCGTTGGTCAGGAGGATCAGACCGGTCGAATCGACGTCCAGCCTGCCGACGGGATAGAGCCTGAGCGTGCTCGGGACTAGGTCGACCACCGCCGGCCGCTTGCCGGGCTCGTCTGCGGTCGAGACCACGTCGAGTGGCTTGTTCAGCATCCAGACCTCTCTCGGCTCGGCGACCACAACCTTGCCGTCGACCCTTACTTCGGCCGACTCCCCGACCCCGAATGCCGGATCGGTCACCCGGACGCCGTCCACGGTCACCCGGCCGTCGATGACCACCTTCTCGGCCTTGCGCCGGGAAGCAACCCCTGCGTGGGCCAGGAACTTGCCGAGTCGCAACGGTCCCCGCCCTAGCTGCCGACCCGCTGCTCCCCGATCGAGAGCAGACGCTCCCTCAATGCCCGCTCGTCGCCCGGGTCGGGATCGAAGCTCGACGGATCGGGCAGGCCCTCGAGCGACTCGAGGCCGAACAGCTTCTCGAAAAGCTCAGAGGTCCGGTAGAGGACGGCCCCGAACCGAGACTTGCCCGACTCCTCGATCAGGCCCCGTTCGCCGAGGCTGGCGACCGCGGACTCGGACGAGACGCCCCTGATTCGGGCGATCTCAGGCCGGGACACCGGCTGGAGGTAGGCGACTATCGCGAGCGTCTCGGCCTGGGCCCGGGTGAGCGGCGGAGTGCGCGGCCTGGCGAGCAGCCTGCGGGCGGCGGCTTCGCTGCCGGGCGCCGTCGCCAGGGCCAGCCCTCCCGAGACCCTCCTCAGGACGAGACCCCTGCCGGTGTCGCCGAGCCTCGACTCGAGCTCGGCAACGGCGGCCTCGACCTCGGGCTCGCCGGCCCGGCAGGCCTCGGCCAGGTCGGCGACCGAGACCGGCGATGGCGAAAGGAAGAGCAGCGCCTCGATATCGGCCGCCAGGTCACTCGCCACCCCCGGCCCTCCTGCAGCCTGCTCAGCCGCCTCCAACGGGCACCTCCGTACGCCCGGTGATCGTGATCGGGCCGCAGATCTCGTCCTGGCGCCATGTGGCGGCGCCTTCACCATGGAGCTGGAGCAGGGCGAGCAGGGTCACGGCCTGGATCTCACGGCTCTCGCTGCCGAAGCTCTCGTCGAAGTCGAGAGACCGTTTGGCCGAGATCGCCGCCCTGAGCACCGCGACCCGACGCCTGAGCGAGATCGCGACCGGGATCCGGGGCATCTCGATCTCCTCGGGGGGGGTGAGCAGGTCGCCGACCGCCGATGCCAGGAGGTCGGGGTCGTAGGCCTGTTCGGCCGCCTCGATCGCCACCTGCCTCAGTTCGGAGGGAAGCGGGGCGCTCCGGTACAGGTAGGGCGCGGCTCCCTCGAGAAGCGCAACCAGGGAGGCCGATGCCTCCTTGTACCGACGGTATTCGAGCATCCGGGCGACCAGCTCCTCGACTGCCTCCTCCGGCTCCATCGCCTCGAGCTCGGGGTCGGCCTGGGGCAGCATCAGGCGGGACTTCAGCTCCAGAAGCGAGGCGATCAGCAGCAGGAACTCGGTGGTCGCCTCGAGGTCAATCTCGCCACTCTCGGAGAGGTTGCCGACGTAGGCCGAGACGATCTCCCCCAGCTCGACTTCGAGCAGATCGAGTTCCTCGCGCAGGACGACCGTCAACAGCAGGTCGAATGGACCGGCGAATACGTCGAGATCGAGCTCGAGCTCGGACAGTCCTGACCCGATTGCCACGATGCGAAGCGTAGAGAAGCAACCGGTCGAACCGGGGGTGGCCGCCGGGCCGCTCAGCCGGGGGCGAACGACTCCCGAACTGTCAGGGGGCGCCGAGGCCCATCGCGCTGCGGGCATCGGCCAGGGTCCCGGAAGCGATCGAGCGGGCCCGCTCGGCGCCCTCGGCGAGCACCTCCTCGAGTGCCGCCTCGTCTTCCCGGATATCCGGGTAGGCCTCCCTGACCGGGGCGAGGTAGTCGACCACCGCCTCGCCGACCGCCTTCTTGAAGTCGCCATAGCCGGAATCCGCGAACCGGGCTTCGACCTCGTCCTCGGTCGTCTCCCCGGCCGCGGCCATGATCCCGATCAGGTTGGAGATCCCGGCCTTCTCCGGCCCCCGGGTTATCTCGCGGCCGGAGTCGGTCACTGCCGAGCCGAACTTCTTCCGGATCGCGTCTGGCTCGTCCAGCAGGTAGACCCGACCCGAGTCGGCGCCGACCGTGGTCGACATCTTCCGCTCGGGCTCCTGGAGGTCCATCACCCGGGCACCGCTCTCGGGAACCCGGAGCTCGGGCTCGACCAGGACCTCGCCGAACCGCTCGTTGAAGCGACGGGCAAGCTCTCTCATCAACTCGACGTGCTGGCGCTGGTCCTCCCCGACGGGGACCTCGTCCGCCCGGTAGGCAAGCACGTCCGCCGCCTGGAGGACGGGGTAGAAGAAGAGTCCGGCCGAGACCAGCTCCCGCTGGCGGGCCGACTTCTCTTTGAACTGATGCATCCGGTTGAGGTCGCCGTGCGCACAGACGCTGGCCAGGAGCCAGGAGAGCTCGGTGTGTTCGTGGACGTCGGACTGCCGGAAGAGCAGGCACCGGTCGGGCTCCAGCCCGGAGGCCAGCAGAACGGCCGCGGTGTCGTAGACCCTCCTCCTGAGCTCGACCGGATCGAATGGGACGGTGATCGCGTGCAGGTCGACGATGCAGTAGATCGCCGGGTCGGCCCTCTCCTGGCCCTCGACGTATTGGCGGATCGCCCCGATGTAGTTGCCGAGGTGCTTCTCCCCGGTCGGCTGGATTCCGGAGAAGATCCTCATCCGTCCATCCCCGAGAAGAGCAGCGCCACTACGCCATCTTGCGGGCCACGACGACCCGCTGGATCTCGTTCGTCCCCTCGTAGATCTGGGTCAACTTGGCGTCACGCATCATCCGTTCGACCGGGTACTCCTTGACGTAGCCGAACCCGCCCAGCACCTGGACCGCCTCGGTGGTGACCTGCATCGCGACGTCGGAGGCGAACAGCTTGGCCATCGCCGAGTACTTGCCCATCAGGGGATCCTCGGCCTCGACCAGGCAGGCCGCTCGATAGAGCAGCTCCCGCGCGGCAGCGGTCGTCGTTTCCATGTCGGCCAGCTTGAACTGGATGCCCTGGAGTTCGTTGATCGGCCGGCCGAAGGCGGTCCGATCCTTCGCGTAGGCCGCGGCGTAGTCGGTCGCGCCCTGGGCGATCCCGACCGCCTGGGCCGCCACGCCGAGCCGGGAGCGGTCGAGGGTCTCCATCGCGACGGAGAAGCCACGTCCCGGCTCGCCGATCACGTTCTCGTCGGGAACGAAGACCTCTTCGTAGATCGGCTGCCCGGTCGGGGACCCCTTCATCCCCATCTTCTTCTCCAGGGCGTCGATCCGGAAGCCGTCGGAGTCGGCCTCGACGAGGAAGGCGGTGATGCCCTTCGAGAACTTCACCTCGGGATCGGTGACCGCGAAGGTGACGTAGAAGTCGGCGATGCCGGAGTTGGTGATCCAGTTCTTCGCCCCGTTGAGGATCCAGCCCCCGTCGGTCTTCGTGGCCCGGGTCCTCATCGCGCCGGGGTCGGAGCCGGCATCCGGCTCGGACAGCGCGAAGGCCCCGAGCAACTCGCCACTGGCCATCCCGGTCAGCCACTTGTCCTTCATCTCGTCGGAGCCGAAGAGCCTGATCGGGAGCGAGGCGAGATCCTGGGCCGCGAGGATCAGGGAGGTCGAAGCGCAGCCCTTGGCGATCTCCTCGATCGCCGCACAGAGCATCAGGGTTCCCGTCCCGGTGCCCCCGTAGCGCTCCTCGAACGGCAGGCCCATCAGGTCCTGCTCGGCGAACAGCTGACGCAGGTCCTCGGGGAACTCGCCGGACTCGTCAATCTCGGCCGCCCTCGGGGTCACCTTTTCGACCACGATCTGGCGGATCACCTCGAGGAAGTCGGTCTGCTCCCTGGTGAGTCCGTACTGGGGTGTCTGTTCGGTCGAGGTGGTCATCGCGCTGTTCGGACGCCGGCGGCCGATCGATCGGCCGACCTGGCGAAATCTACAACCAGAGGGGCCGGCCCTGCGGCCGGGCGGCAGTCAGGCGGCCCGGTCGGTCGCCTGCCTGAGTACCGGCTCCCGGCTGGCCCGGACCTCGTCCAGGCGCCGGACCGGGGTCGTGTAGGGGGCGTTGGAGGCGATCGAGGGATCCCGCTCGGCCTCCTCGAGGATCTCCTCGATCGCATCTGCGAAGGCATCGAGGGTCTCGACCGACTCGGTCTCGACCGGCTCGATCATCACGGCCTCCTCGACCAGCAACGGGAAGTAGACGGTCGGGGGGTGGAAGCCGTGATCGAGCAGGCGCTTGGCCAGGTCGACCGTCTTCAACCCGAGTTCCTTCTTCAGGGGCTCCCCTGAGAGGACGAACTCGTGCATGCAGGGCCGGTCGAACCCGATCGGCAGGTACTTGCCGGCCCGGCCGGTCGCCAGCCTCGCCCTGAGGTAGTTCGCGTTCAGGACGGCCCGGGTCGAGGCCTCGGTCAGGCCGTCGCCCCCCAGGCTGAGGATGTAAGCGTAGGAGCGGACGAAGACTCCGAAGTTGCCCTGGAACCCCCTCATCCGGCCGATCGAGAGCGGACGATCGTGATCGAGCCGGAACACCGGGCCCTCGGGCCCCTCCTCGCGTTCGACCCTGGGCACCGGGAGGAACGGCTCGACCGAATCGGACACGGCGATCGGCCCGGCCCCGGGCCCGCCACCTCCGTGCGGCTGGGAGAAGGACTTGTGGAGGTTGACGTGGACGATGTCGAATCCCATGTCGCCCGGCCGGGCGAGGCCCATGATCGCGTTCAGGTTCGCCCCGTCGTAATAGAGCAGACCGTCGACCTCGTGGACCAGCGAGGCGATTTCGGCGATGTTCTGGTCGAACAGCCCCAGCGTGTTCGGGTTGGTCAGCATCAGGCAGGCGACGTCGTCGTCGAGCTTCGACTTCAGGTCGTCGAGGTCGACACCCCCGTTCGGGTCGGTCGCCACCTTGACCGCCTCGTAACCAGCCATCGCGACCGAGGCCGGGTTGGTCCCGTGGGCGGTGTCGGGGGTCAGCACCTTGCCGGGCGAGCGGCCCCGGTTCTCGTGGTAGGCCCGGGTCAGCAGCAGTCCGGCGAGCTCGCCCTGGGAGCCGGCCGACGGTTGAAGGCTCACATGAGGAAGGCCGCAGACCTCGGCCAGTGCCCCTTCGAGCAGGTACATCAGCTCGAGCGCCCCCTGGACCTCGGAGTCGTCGGCGGCCGGGTGGAGCCCGGCGTGACCCGGCAGCGCTGCCACCCTCTCGTTGAGGCGGGGGTTGTACTTCATCGTGCAGGAGCCGAGTGGGTAGAAGCCGGTGTCGAGGTCGAAGTTACGGCGGGAGAGCGAGTTGTAATGACGGATGATCTCGGGCTCGGAGACCTCGGGCAGGGCCGGGGGCTCGTCCCTCAGGAAGCGGGACGGGATCAGTTCCTCGAGCGCCGGTCCGCCCTCGTCGGCCGGCAGCTGGGCCGCCCGCCGGCCCGGGACCGACTTCTCGTAGATCGTCTTCGCGCGGTCGGCCTGCTGGGGGGTCTCGGTCACCGGGCCGTTCACGATGCCTTCCTCATGCCGACCCCGGTCGGTACCGCCCGGGGCAGCACCTCTGGCTCGGCCATCCGGTGCCCGGTCACCGAGGCCTCGAGCGACTCGGCAAGCCACTCGACTTCGGCCGGGGTCCGCTTCTCGGTCAGCGCGACCAGGAAGCCATCCTCGTACTCGGGGTACTCCCGGCCGAGCGGGTAGACCCGGAGCCTCGGACCCTCGGGATCTCCCCCGGCCCTGAGGGCCTCGACCGGGACCTCGGTCGAGCGGACCGCGAACTCCCTGACCACCGGCGCCTCGTGGAGCAGCTCGAAGCCGGACAGCCCCGCGATCTTCCCGCGGGCGGCAGCCGTCCGCCGAGCCAGAAGCGCGCCGAGCTCGACGATTCCGGACCGGCCGAGCCAGGCGAGGTGGACGGTCGCCGCGAGCGCGTTGAGGGCCTGGGCCGTACAGATGTTGCTGGTCGCCTTCTCGCGCCGTATGTGCTGCTCCCGGGTCTGCAGGGCGAGCACGAAGCCGCGCCGGCCATCGACGTCCACGGTCTCGCCCGCGATCCTGCCGGGCATCCTCCGGAGGTGCTCCTCTCGGGCGCAGAAGAAGGCGAACGAGGGGCCTCCGAAGTCGAGCCGGTTACCGAGCGGCTGGCCCTCCCCGAAGGCGATGTCGGCTCCGCACTCGCCCGGCGGCCGGAGGATCCCAAGGGTGACCGGATCGACTGAGACTGCGAGCAGGGCGCCGGACCGGTGTGCCTCCCCGGCCACCGCCTCGACGTCCTCGATCGCGCCGAGGAAGTTCGGGCTCTGAATCATCACCACGGCCGTCTGATCGTCGATCGCCGCAGCCAGGAGGGAGGGATCGGTAAGGCCTTCCTCGAGGCCGACCTCGACCACCTCGCATCCGAATCCGGCGGCGTGCGTTGCCAGGACCTCCCGGGCGTGCGGGTGGAGGCCGCGCGAGACGACGACCCGGTTCCGACCCGTTGCCCCGAGGGCGAGGTAGGCGGCGGCCGCTGCGGCCGACGGCCCCTCGTACAGGCCGGCGTTCGACACCGGGAGTCCGGTCAGCTCCGACATCGCCGTCTGGAACTCGAACATCACCTGCAACCCGCCCTGCGAGACCTCGGGCTGGTAGGGGGTGTACGGGGTGAGGAACTCCGACCGGGAAGTGATCGCGTCGACGATCGCCGGCACGTAGTGGTCGTACATCCCGGCACCGAGGAAGGAGGGCTCGGCATCGGGCGGCCGGTTGGCCCCGGCCAGCTCGCTCAGCCGCTCGTGGACTTCGGACTCCGAGAGCCCGTCTTCCATCTCGAGGGGACGACCGAGACGGAGCCCTTCCGGAATCGTCTCGAGCAGCTCGTCCTCACCGTCCACCCCGAGAAGCCCGAGCATCCGCTCCCGGTCGCCGTCGGTGAGTGGGGTGTAGCCGGCCATCAGGAGCCCTCTTCGAGGCTGGCCCGGTAGGCCGCGGAGTCCATCAGGGAGTCCGCCTCCGAGGGATCGGACATCCTCACCCGGACCATCCAGCCGGCGCCGTAGGGGTCTTCGTTGATCACTTCGGGAGCGTCGGCAAGGTCGCCGTTGACCGCGATCACCTCCCCCGAGAGCGGCGCGATCACGTCCGAGACGGCCTTGACCGACTCGACCTCGGCGTACGGCCCGTCCTTCCCCACCTCGGCCCCGACCTCCGGCGGGTCGAAGAAGACGACCTCGCCGAGCGAGTCCTGGGCGTACCAGGTGATCCCGAGCACGGCCTCGTCGCCCTCGATACGGGCCCAGTCGTGCTCGGGGTGGTAGCGCAGGTCTTCGGGGTAAGAGGGCTCTGACATGTTCGGCCCGTTCCCCTTACCGCCGTCGGGTCAGGGAAACAGGGGCTTCGAGGATACGTGTGCGATCCGACGCTTTCCCCGCACGTCGACGATCAGCTCGGTCCCCTCCCCGGATAGTCCGACATCGACGAGGGCGAGCCCGATTCCCTTCCCGGTCGAGGGCGAAAGGGTGCCACTGGTCACCGTCCCGACCGTCCGCTCGCCCGCGAGGACCTCGTTGTCCCGGCGGGGTATCCCCTCCCCTTCGATCACGATCGGGACGAGGCTCCTGTCGGGACCGGCCTCCCGGACCTTCTCGACCGCCTCGGCACCGGTATAGCCGCCGCCGGGCCGGCAGACCCAGCCGAGCCCGGCCGTCACGGGATCGATGTCGCGATCGAGGTCGTTGCCGTGGAGGTGGAAGCAGGCCTCGAGCCGGAGCGTGTCGCGGGCCCCGAGACCACACGGGACGACGCCGGAATCGAGCAGTTCGGTCCAGATCGCCACCGCCACGTCCGGCTGGATCAGCAGTTCGACCCCGTCCTCGCCGGTGTAGCCGGTCCCGCAGACGAAGGCCGGACGGCCCCCGATCCGCTCGACCCGGAGCCCGTTCCGGTCGGGCAGGTCGACCCCGAGCACCGAGCCGACGATCTCGCGGGCGTTCGGCCCCTGGACGGCGAGCATCGCCCACTCGGCCGAGACGTCGCGGACGAACGCGTCGCGGTCCCGTGCCGCCCTGCCGAGCAGCTCGAGGTCCTCGGCGTGGTTCGATGCGTTGGTGACCAGCAGGAAGCGGTCCGAGCCGAGTCGGTAGGCGATCAGGTCGTCGACGACGCCGCCCTGGCCGTCGAGCAGCAGCGTGTACTGGGCCCGATCGACCGGCAGCGACGCGGCGTCGTTGCTCAGGGCGGCCATCAGGACCTCGACCGCGTCCGGACCCTCGATCTCGATCCTCCCCATGTGGGAGACGTCGAACATTCCGGCATGCGTCCGGACCGCGAGGTGCTCCTCGCGGATCCCGTCGTAGCGGACCGGCATCTCCCAGCCGGCGAAGGGGACCAGCCGCGCCCCGGCCTCGACATGGGCCGGGTGGAGCGGTGTCCTGGCCAGTTCCTCGGTCCCATCGGTCACCGGCCCGATCCTAGTCGGCCGGTCATGACCGGGGCTTCGAGGGAGTCCTGCCCGGCCGGTGCGGACCGGGCCGGTTCAGTCCTTGAGGAAGGAGGGGACGTCGATGTCGCTCTCGCCGACCTCGAGGTCGCGGATCTCGCGCTCCTCGGACGGCACCCGCTTCTTGCTCTCGTACCGGCGGCGGACCCGCTCGGGCGAGCGGGCAAGCAGCTCGAAGCCCTCGAAGCCGGTTGCGATCACCGTCACCCGGACCTCGTCGACCATCGAACGGTCGACCACCGAGCCGAAGATGATCGTCGCGTCGCGGTCGGCCTCCTCCTGGATCAACTGGGCAGCCTCGTTGACCTCGAACAGGCCGAGATCCTCGGGGCCGGTGATGTTCAGCAGCATGCCGGTAGCGCCCGAGATCGACTCCTCGATCAGCGGCGAGGTAATAGCCGACTTGGCGGCCTCGATCGCCCGGCTTTCGCCCTGGCCGGTACCGATTCCCATCAGGGCCGAGCCGGCGTCACGCATGACGGTCCTGACGTCGGCGAAGTCGAGGTTGATCAGGCCCGGAATCGTGATCAGGTCGGTGATCCCCTGGACGCCCTGCCTGAGGATGTCGTCGGCCATCTGGAAGGCCTCGACCAGCGTAGTGCGCCGCTCCACCGCATCGAGCAGCTTCTCGTTCGGGACGATGATCAGGGTGTCGACGTTGTTGCGCAGCTTCTCGATCCCTTCGATCGCCTGCTGCATGCGGCGCTTGCCTTCGAACTCGAACGGCTTGGTCACGGCGCCCACTGTGAGGGCCCCGATCTCTTCCTTGGCGATCTCGGCGATCACCGGGGCCGAACCCGTTCCGGTCCCGCCACCCTCGCCGGCGGTCACGAACACCATGTCGGCACCCTTGAGCGCCTCCTTGATCTCGTCGCGACTTTCGGCCGCTGCTCCGGCGCCCACCTCGGGGCGCGCTCCGGCGCCCAGGCCACCGGTCAGCTCGTGTCCGATCGCGATCTTTACGTCGGCGTCGCATTCCTCGAGCGCCTGGACGTCGGTGTTCACGGCGATGAACTCGACCCCGCGGACGCCCGCGTCGACCATCCGGCTGACCGCGTTAGTTCCGCCGCCGCCACAGCCGACCACCTTGATCACTGCCAGGTAACTGTTGTCCACTGGTTTTTCTCCCGATCCCGCTAGGTCGCGTTTCGCCGAGCCGTTGAAGCCTCGCCCCGGATCCTTCCCGGGTAGTTGAGGATGGTCCAAAGTAGGCCAACCGGTCGGATCTGTCAACGGCCGAAACCGATCGTTCACGGACAAACTCTCAAGTTTTACTTTAGAGTTTGCCAACCCTCCAGCTCAGGTGGAGCCTGTGGCGATGAGGGGCTCGATCGGTGCCGATTCCGACTCAGGAGCCGACTGCGGGGCGCCAGGGGACCGTGAGATCCACGTACCCGGCACCGGCCAGCTCGGGATCGGCGATCACGGTCGTGGCAGCCTTCCACTTGGCCTCCGGCTTGGTGTCATCACCGAAAATCAGCAGGAGGCCGTTGGTCAGCTCGACCTCGATCCCCTTCTCCCCGATCCGGCTCCTGTCGACGAACGGCCGGATCTCGGTCGGGACGGAGCCGAGCACGATCGCCTGGGAGAGCCGCGGCCCCCCGAGCGTGGCCCGGTCGTCCGGCGGCGGCTCGCCACCGATCAGGGGCAGGGTCCCGGTCCCCTCGCCGACCGGACCGAGCAGGGTCCCGTCGGTCGCCACCAGGACGGCCGTATCCCCTTCCCCGATCACCGATCCGTCCTCGCGCAGGTCGAGCCGGGCCGTGGCTCCGTTGGGGAACTCCGTCGAAACGTCGACCCCGGCGACCCGCGGCCACCGGGCGAGTGCCCGATCGAGTTCGTCCTGCCTCACGTGCAGGGTGGTCATCCCGCCGAGGCTCGTCGTGACGGTCCGGGTCAGGGCCGCCGCCTCTTCCTGGTCCTCTGCGGTCGAGAGGGTCTCCAGGCCGGTCACCCGGACATCCCGAATCTCGAACACCGAAAGGTCCCTCAACCAGGTGAACCACGAGATCGCCAGGCCGATCGCGAGGACGAGGGCCAGAAGGCCGACCAGCCGTAGCCTCCGTCGCCTGGCGACCCGGCCCCTGATCGAGCGGGTGGCGCCGGAAGGGTCGCCGGGGCGCCCGGGCCTGCCCTTGCCGGCAGTCTTGCGCCTGCCGCTGGGTCTGCGGCTGCCGGTGGTCCCGTTCCTAGGGGCCAACCTGCCAGCCCTCCGGCCATTCGATCTCTCCCAGCACCTGGACCTCGGGCTCGAGCAGCACCCCGCACTCCTGCCGGACCCGGTCCCGCCCGGCCGACATCACCGCGACCACGTCGGCCGTCGTCGCCTCGCCCATGTTCTCGATGAAGTTGGCGTGGACCTCCGAAAACCTCGCCCCGCCGATCGTCAGACCGCGACAACCGGCCCGGTCGAGCAGCTGGCCGGCGCTCATTCCCCCGGCCGCCTCATCCCCGGGGTTCTTGAAGGTCGAGCCGAAGGTCTTGATCCCGGAAGGCTGGGTCTCCTTCCGCCACGCCCTCATCTCGGAGAGCTTCTCCCGGATCGCCTCGGGATCTTCGGGGGTGAGCCGGAACTCGACCCGGGACACGACCTGGTCCGGACCGATCGCCGAGGAGCGGTACCCGAAGCCGAGCTCATCGATCGAGACCCGGCGGGATCCGGAGGCGTCGCAGAGCTCGACCGACTTGATCACGTCGGCGAGCCGTCCGTCGTAGGCATTGGCGTTCATCCGGACCGCACCGCCGGCCGTCCCGGGGATGTTGACCCCGAACTCGAGCCCGG
>JAUMBO010000007.1:0-7413 GCA_032119635.1 Solirubrobacterales bacterium | reverse complement strand
TCGGGGAGCTGGTCGACCAGATGGCCCTCGACGTGGCGGAGGCTCGCAAGGTCTGTGCTAGCTTCCTTCGCCCGGCAGACGCGTGAACAGCGGCCGCCGGGTCCCGAGGATGACACTGACCAGTGAAGAAAAGACGAAGCTGATCGAGAAGTACGGGCGGAGCTCCGGCGACACCGGCTCCGCCGAGGTTCAGGTCGCACTGCTGACCGAACGGATCAACGACCTCACCGGCCACCTCAAGACCCACGCCAAGGACCACCATTCCCGTCGAGGGCTCCTGATGATGGTCGGCAAGAGGCGACGCCTGCTTCGGTACCTGGAGCGAAGGGACATCGAGCGCTACCGGGAACTCGTCGCCGACCTCGGACTCCGGCATTGATCGAAGTTGGCCAGAAGGCCCCGGACTTCAAGTTGCCCGACCACGATGGCAACGACGTAACGCTCGCCGATTTTGCCGGCAAGCGGCTCCTGCTCGTCTTCTATCCGCTCGACTTCAGCCCGCTCTGCACCGACCAGCTGACCCTCTACCGCGAGATCGTCCCCAAGCTGGACGAGGCAGGTGTGGAGATGGTCGGGATCAGCGTCGATTCCGCATTCGCGCATGCAGCCTTCAGGGAGAAGCTCGGGGTGGATACCGTCCTGCTCGCCGACTTCGAGCCCAAGGGTGCCGTTGCCTCGTCATTCGGCGCCTACATCGAGGGAGCGGGCATCGCGAGCAGGGCCCTTGTCCTGATCGATGCCGACGGGGTGGTCGAGTGGACCTACCAGACCGAGACCCCGGCCGACATACCGCCACCCTCGCTGATTCTCGACGCAATCTGAGACGCACTGCGGCAACCTGGCCCGGTCCCGGAGGGCATTGCTCGGCCGGGGCTGTAACCTGTCGCGGGACAAGGAACGAAAGTTCGTAAAGACGAGAGGCCGCCAACCGGGCGGCCAGGATGGAAACCAGACAGATGAGCATGTTCGATGTGACGCACGTCTCCGTGCAGGTCGGCGACGGGGAGATTTCCTTCGAGACCGGCAAATTGGCGAAGCAGGCGAGTGGCGCGGTCGTAGTTCGATCAGGTGACACCGCCGTACTCTGCACGGCTACCAAGGGGGCCCTCAAGGACTTCGACTTCCTGCCCCTGACGGTCGATGTTGAGGAGCGCTTCTACGCCGCAGGCAAGATACCCGGCTCCTTCTTCCGCAGGGAGGCGAGAGCCGGAGAGAAGGCAACCCTAACCGCCCGGATGATCGACCGGCCGCTCCGGCCGCTCTTCCCCAAGGGCTGGCGTTTCGAGACCCAGCTGGTAGCAATGCCCCTTTCGGTCGACGGTGAGCACCCCTACGACACCCTCGCGATGAACGGTGCATCGGCCGCTCTGGCCGTGTCGGACATCCCTGTCGACTCGCACGTCGGCGCTGTGAGAATCGGCAAGCTGGACGGCGACTTCGTCGTCAATCCTGCCGAGGAGGACCACGCCGAGCTCGACCTCGACCTGATCGTTGCTGGAACTTCCGAGGCGATCCTGATGGTCGAGGCCGGCGCGAACGGTGTCACCGAAGCCGAAATCCTCGATGCGCTCGATATCGCCCACGGCGAGATCAAGAAGATCGTCGCATCGATCGAGGAGCTCCGGGAGAAGGCCGGAAAGCCGAAGATCGAAGTCGACGCGCCCGAGATCGATTCGGCGCTGATCGACCAGGTCAGGGACGGATGGGGTTCGCAGATCTCCGAGGCGGCACAGATCGAAGGCAAGCTGGAGCGCCAGGACGCCCTCTCGGCGGTCCGTGACGACCTGCTCGCCGAGCTCGCACCAGTCAGCGATGATGGGGAGGCCGATCCCGACCGCGTCAGCGAGGTCAAGTCGGCCTTCGGCACGGTCGAGAAGGAGATCATCCGCCGGTCGATCGCCGTCGACAAGCGTCGCCCTGACGGTCGCGCCCAGGACGAGATCCGATCGATCGAGTGCGAGGTCGACATCTCTCCGATGGTTCACGGTTCCGCCCTCTTCACCAGGGGCGAGACCCAGATCCTCGGCAACGTCACCCTTGGGACCACCCGGATGGACATGAGGGTGGACGGACTCGGGCTCGAGACCTCCAAGACCTTCTGGCACCACTACAACTTCCCTCCGTTCTCGGTCGGGGAGGCCGGCTTCATGAGGGGTCCGAAGCGTCGCGACATCGGACACGGAGCACTCGCCGAGCGGGCGCTCGTACCCTCGATCCCGGACCAGGAAGAGTTCCCTTACGTGATCCGCGCCGTCTCCGAGACGCTGGAGTCGAACGGGTCCTCCTCGATGGGGTCGGTCTGCGCTTCGTCGATGGCCCTCCAGGCAGCCGGCGTACCTGTGACGGCGCCGGTCGCCGGTGTCGCCATGGGGCTGATCAAGGAGGGCGACGACTACATCGTCCTGACCGACATCGCCGGAGTCGAGGATCACCTGGGTGACATGGACTTCAAGGTCGCCGGGACGGCAGAGGGGATCAATGCCCTCCAGATGGACATCAAGATCACCGGAGTCAGCTTCGACATCCTGCGCGACGCGCTCGAGCAGGCCCGCCAGGGACGACTCTTCATCCTTGGCAAGATGGCCGAGGCGATCGACGGCCCCCGCGAGGAACTCTCGCCGCAGGCGCCGCGGATCGAGTCGATCAAGATCGATCAGGAGAAGATCGGGGCCGTGATCGGTAAGGGTGGCGAGACGATCAGGTCCCTCTGCGAGGAGTTCGAAGCAGAGATCGACGTCGAGGACGACGGCACGATCCGGATCTACGCACCGACCGGTACCCAGGTCGAAGCGGCCGTGAGTCGGATCGAGTCGATGACCAAGGAGGCCGAGATCGGTGACCGGTACCCCTCCGCCAAGGTCGTCAAGACGACCACCTTCGGAGCCTTCGTCGAGCTGACCAAGGGGACGGATGGGCTGCTCCACATCTCGAATGTCAAGCCTGGCGGTCGGGTCGAGCAGGTCGAAGACGTGCTCGAGGCCGGGCAGGAGATCGACGTCACCGTCGCCGAGGTGGACCGCGAGCGCGGCCGGATCGGACTCCGCCTCACCGAGGACCCGGCGATCGAGGGCAAGAGCCCGGAGGAGATCGCGGCCCTTTCCAAGAACGGCGGGGGCGAGGGTCGATCCGGACGGGACGGCGGTCGGCGCCGGCGCGAACGGGGAGACCGGGACCGCCGGCGGTAGCGATGCCGGAGGCAGCCCGCCTGAGTGAAACTCCGGCCGGGATTCGTGTCGTAACCGAGACCGTTCCCGGGATGCGCTCGGTCGCGCTCGGGTTCTGGGTCAGGACGGGGTCGAGGGACGAGGAGCCAGCTGAGGCGGGCGTCTCGCACTTCCTCGAACATCTCCTCTTCAAGGGGACCCCGAACCTGACCACGGTCGAGATCTCGGAGTTCCTCGACGGGATCGGAGCGCAGTTCAACGCCTTCACGAGCAAGGAGGTGACGAACCTTCACGCACGGTTTCTCGATCGCCACCTCGACGAGGCATTCGGTGTCCTCGGTGACATGTTCCTCCGGCCAGCGATGAACGAGATCGACTCCGAGCGCCAGGTCGTGATCGAGGAGATCGCGATGTACGAGGACGATCCGGATTCGAAGGCCCACGACCTGATCGCAGAAGCCGTGTTCGGGGCGACGCCGCTCGGGAGGCCGATCATCGGCCGCGCCGGGGTGATCGAGTCGATTTCGCCCGAGAGGATCCGGGAGTACCACGACGAGCGATACAGCGGCCCCAACATCGTCATATCCGCCGCGGGCAACCTCGAACACGACGAGCTGGTCGCGCTGGCAGGTCACCTCGAGGCCGAGGGACCGGCCGGTGGGCCGGTCGAACCGGTCGACCCTCCCGTTGACGGCCGCCTCGAAGCGTTCGAGAAGGACACCGAGCAGTATCACCTGGTGGTCGCCACGCCCGGGATCGACCGGAGTGACGAGCGGCGGTTCGCGCTGGCCGTCCTCGACTCGATCCTCGGCGGATCGACCTCGTCACGCCTCTTTCGAAAGGTCCGCGAGGAGCGTGGCCTTGCCTATTCGGTCGGCACCTACGCGGAGCAGTACAGCGAGACCGGCCTTTTCGCGATCCATACGGGCACCAGGGGCGAAAACCTCTCCGAGGTCTGCGAGATACTGGCGTCCGAGATGCGGCGAATCGCCCGGGAGCAACCCTCGGAGGAGGAAATCGAGCGGGCCAGAGAGCTGGTCAAAGGTCGGATCGTCCTCGCGGAGGAATCGAACGCGGCGAGGATGGCGCGGATCGGCAGAGCAGCGCTCCACGACCTGCCGATCCTGACCCTCGACGAGATGATCGAGAGGATCGATGTCGTCGATGGGCCGGCTCTGGTCGAGCTCGCCGGGCAGATACTCGGAAGCGGTAGACCGAGCGCATCGTGCGTCGGGCCGGACCCCGATCTCTTCGCCGAGGCGGCATCGGTTTTCGAGACGGTGGCGTCGTGACGAGTGTTCGGGTTGCGGTAGCAGGCTCGAGCGGCCGGATGGGGAGCATGGTCTGCGAGGCGGTCGGGGCCGCCGAGGGACTCGAGCTGACGGGCACCGTCGATCCCGTCGGCGAGACGGAGCTCGATTCGGTCCTGGGCGATGCCGACGTACTGGTCGACTTCACGACCCCCGATGCGGCCCTGCCGAACGCAAAGACCGCCCTGAACGCAGGAGTTCATGTGGTCATGGGAACGACCGGCTTTGACCTCCTGGCGCTCGAAGAGCACGCCCGGGGCGCACCGGCAAACGTCTTCGTCGCGCCGAACTTCGCGATTGGTGCCGTCTTGATGATGGAGTTCGCGCGGCAGGCAGCCGGCAACCTCGGTCCCTGCGAGATCATCGAGTTCCATCACGAGAACAAGCTCGACCGGCCTTCCGGAACTGCGGCAAGGACCCGCCAGCTGGTCGAGGGCGCCGGGGGAGAGGTCAACGAGCCAATCCATTCCGTTCGGCTGCCCGGGCTCGTCGCACACCAGGAAGTGATCTTCGGCGGTACAGGGGAGACCCTGACCATCCGGCACGACTCGGTCGACCGGACCTCGTTCATGCCCGGGGTCGTTCTGGCTGTCAGGAGGGTCGGGGAGCTGCCTGACCGCTTCACGGTCGGCCTCGAGACGCTCCTTCCCGGAATCGGCGAGGGTCGAAGTGAGTAGCGAAGCCCCAGCCGGCGATCCGCTGGAGCTGGACGCAACCGGTCAGGCCGGTCTGGTGGCTTCGGGCGATATTTCGCCGGCCGAGCTCGTCGAGGCCTCGATCGCGAGGGCCGAGCGGCTCAACCCGAAGCTCAACGCGATCATCCACGAGTTCTACGACGAGGCCCGGGACGTTGCCGAGGGCGAACTTCCAGATGGGCCTTTTCGCGGGGTTCCCTTCCTGTTCAAGGATCTCGGCGCCTGCCTGGCAGGACAGCCGCTCCACTCCGGATCCCGGATCCTCAAGGAGCTCGACTTCAGGGCGCCCCTCGACACCGGTCTCGGGCTCCGGTTCAGCCGGGCCGGCTTCGTCACGATCGGCAAGACCAACACTCCGGAGTTCGGCATCCTGCCGACAACCGAGCCGGAGGCTTACGGGCCTACCCGCAATCCGTGGGATCTCACGAGAAGTCCGGGAGGCTCCAGTGGCGGATCCGGAGCTGCCGTTGCGGCGGGAATCGTCCCGGCTGCACACGGGAACGACGGCGGGGGGTCGATCCGGATCCCTGCGGCCGCGAACGGACTGGTCGGGCTCAAGCCGAGCCGGGCGAGGGTCTCCCAGGCACCCTATGTCGGGGACTCGATGTCGGGCCTGGTCTCCGAGTTCGTCCTGGTTCGCTCCATCAGAGACGCTGCTGCGATCCTCGATCTAGCCCACGGGCCAGAACCGGGCGATCCGTATGCGGCTCCACCTCCCGAACGCCCTTTCTCCGAGGAGCTCGGTGCCGACCCGGGAAGCCTTCACATCGCGCTGCTCAGCGAGTCGCTCACAGGCGACTCGATCGATCCCGAGGTCCGGGCAGCCCTGGAGTCGGCCGGCCGGACGCTCGAGGAGATGGGACATCGCATCTCTACTCCCGAACTTCCCGTCGGTGGCCAGGAGGACGAGCTCTACGAAACCTTCATCACCCGATGGGCGGCGGGCGTTGCCGAGACAGCGGCAACGGTCGGGATCGTCGCCGGGAGGGAGCTCGGGCCGGGCGATTGCGAGCCCCTGACCTGGAAGCTGGTCGAGAGGGGGCGGAGCGAAAGCGGTGCCGACTACCTGCACGCAGTCAATCGCCATCAGTTGCTGGGCAGAATGGTCGCCTTCCTCTACGAGGGCGGGATCGACCTGGTGCTCACTCCGACGATCACCCAGCTTCCGCAGCCTCTCGGTACGTACGACGACTCCGGGCCTGATCCCATGGAGCCGATGCACGTCGCCCGCGAGCTGGCCAGCTTCACCGGGATCTTCAATGCCACCGGTCAGCCGGCCATCTCTCTCCCGATCGGCTGGAGCGAGACGGGCCTCCCGATCGGCATTCAGTTCGTTGCCCCGATCTGGCGCGAGGACCTGCTTTTCCGGATCGCCTCGTCGCTCGAGGAAGCACTTCCCTGGAGCGACCGCAGGCCACCGGTTCCCGGAGTCGAGGCCGGGGGATGAGCGACGAGTCGATCGTCAATCCCCTTCGCGGGGCGATCACTGCGATGGTCACTCCGTTCGACGCGGCGGGCGCCCTCGACGTCGCGGCCTGCCGGTCCGTTGCCCGGTACCTGGTCGAGCATGGCTCGGCCGGGCTGGTCGTCGGAGGAACCACCGGTGAATCCCCGACCCTGGACGACGAGGAGAAGCTCACCCTGCTCGAGGCGGTCCTCTCGGAGGTCTCCGGGGCCGTCCCGGTGGCGCTCGGCACGGGTTCGAACGACACCCGCCACTCGGTCGAGTTGACCCGAAAGGCGGCCGAAGCCGGTGCCGACGCAGCTCTCGTCGTAACCCCGTACTACAACCGGCCGAACAGGGCCGGCCTGTTGGCCCACTTCGGAGCCGTCGCGGCGTCCGCACCCGAACTCCCGATCGTGCTCTACAACATCCCCTCACGAGTGGTGGTCAACATGCCGCCCGACCTCCTGGCCGAGATAGGAACGCTCGCCAACGTGGTCGCGGTCAAGCAGGCAAACGATGACGAGATCGAGCCGATCGAAGGGCTCGAACTACTGGCCGGCAACGACTCGAGCCTGGTCGCCTGCCTCGACGCCGGCGGCGTCGGGGGAATCCTGGTCGCCTCCCACCTCGTGGGGGAGGGGATGGCTCGCGTAGTCGAGCTCCATCTTGCGGGTGACCGCGAAGCTGCCGTAGCACTCGACGCAGCCCTCCAGCCGGCCTACGAGGCGATGTCCGTTACCACCAACCCGATTCCGGTCAAGGCCGCGCTCGAAATGGCAGGGATCTGCGGTGGAGTC
>JAUMBO010000006.1:0-2198 GCA_032119635.1 Solirubrobacterales bacterium | reverse complement strand
CCAGCGGTCAACTCTTCTCGCTCGCTGACCCGAAGCGGCTTCCGCGCGGAGAGGAAGGCGCGGATCGTCTCATCTTGCCCCTGATGCTCGATCTCGACCCAGGCTTCCTTGCGGCGGTCGGAGCCGCCACGGGAGAGGGGCCGATGGAGATGGCGCTCGTGGTACACGCCTTCGATCGCCAAGAGGAGGCCGAACAGGCCTGCAGCGAGGCAGCCACCCTGATCGGTCCGTTGGGGTTCCTCTGGCGGTTGCAGGACGGAAATGAGTTCGTGCTGGTCGCCGTGGGGTTTTCTCGCGACCGCGCCGAGTCTGCCGACCGTGCGTTGATGGCGGGTGGAGGGATGAGGATCACGCCGTCCGGCCCCCTGCGCGCAGCCATCGAAGCGCGACTGTGGCCCGGGATAGAGGAGGCGGCGGCAGAAGCCGCGGGCGCTCCGGTCGCCTCCGCCAGAGGCGCGCTGCTGCTGACTGCCGAGGGCGGCTTCGCACCGATGGTGCCGCTCGGCTCCGAGCCGGTCTGAGACAATCGATCGATGCCGATCTACGAATACCGTTGCGAGAAGGGCCACGAGTTCGAGGTGATCCAGCGGATGAGCGACGATCCGGTGACAGAGTGCGAGGAGTGTGGAGCGTCGGTTGAGCGGGTCTTCAACCCGGTCGCCGTCCACTTCAAGGGATCCGGCTTCTACACGACCGACTACGCCCGTTCCTCCAAGGGCGGACAGGGTTCCGGCAAGGATTCCGATTCGGGCTCGTCCAAGTCCGAGCCGAAGTCCGAGAAGTCCGGGAAGAAGGACTCAAAGAAGGCCGGCAAGGAGAGTTCTTCCGGCAGCGGCAAGAGCAAGACCAGCTAGCAGCAACCGGCCTGGTGTGAAACCGGTTCAGTAGCCGGGAGAGCAGAGCGGGGTGTTCGGAGGTGGCCCACCCAAGAGTTTCTCCACCTTCGCCCGACACTCGGCCGAGGGGATGATCAGGCTCCCCGCCGGTCCGGGCGCGGAGGGTTCGAGAACGCTCGACTTGCTCTCGGCGAAGACGGATGCCAGCGCGAGCTGGGCGAGTGCCGGAGCCCCCATATCGCTGATGAAGGCCTGAGGCGCGGCCCAGCCGATCCACGGTCCCTTGATGAAGTTGTAGGGCGCTCGCAACGGTGAGGTAATCCGGTTCTTGATCCCGTTGAGGATCAGCTGCTGTCGGGCTGCGCGATCGAGGTCGTTCTCCGACGGGTTGCAGAGATTCTCCCTGACCCGGGCAAGCGAGAGCGCCTGCAGTGCGCGCAGCGTCTGCTCCCCCTCGGGCAGGTTCACGCCCTGGCCTCCATTCGCTTTGCCGCCGCCGATACGCCCGCACACCCGACTCGGTAGGTCGACCTTGATTCCGCCCAACGCATCGATGAACTTGACGAACCCGTCGAAGTCGACGATCACTACGTGTCCGATATCGATTCCGAGGAACTGCTCCACGGTCTTGATCGAGAGTGCGGCATTGCCTTTAGGTGAGGTCGTGTTGCAGGCGAACGCAGCATTGATCTTCTGTTCTCCGCAACCGGGGATCGAGGCGAAGCTGTCCCTGGGTATCGAGAGCTTGCGGAACGACCCCAGGCCTGCGTGGACGACCATGATCGTGTCGGAGCGCGGCGGGGCCCCGGAGATCGCCCCCGGCTCGTTGGCGCCGATCCTCTTTCCTCCGGCGACGGCCTCGGAGCCTCGAGTATCGCCTCCGAGAATCAGGACGTTGGTGCCCGCCAGCAGCAAGGGGTTCCTGCTCAATTCGTCCCTGGCTCCCTCGGGAAGTTTGCCTTTCTGGAGTTGCGCAGAGACGGTGAAGGAGACCGCGCTGACCAGGATCCAGCCGAAGAAGGCGATCAGCGCCCAGCGCAGATACCTCCGGCGGCCTCTGTCCCGCCTCTCGGCCTTGCGCTTGTCAGCGGTCCGTCTTCCCTCCTTGCCTTTGGACTTGCGGGACTTCTCGAGGCTTGCGACGTCTCCGCCCTTGACGATGTTCCGGAGTCTCCTGCGCGACTTGTAGACCGAGTAATCGGGCCCTTTCCCTGCCTTCGGCGCGTCGCCGGCCTTCTTTCCGGTGCCCTTCGCGGACTTCTTCGGGGCCTTCTGCTTGCGCTTGCCACCACCCCTTCCGTAGACCGTGTACTCGGGTTCGGGGTCGGCCTTGCCTCGACGCTTCGAAGGCGGTTCGTTGTC
>JAUMBO010000005.1:197-2123 GCA_032119635.1 Solirubrobacterales bacterium | reverse complement strand
GGATCGGAACCTCGAGCCTGCGCCGACGGGCGCAGTTGTTGGCGCGGCGACCAGATCTGGTTCCGGTGGAGGTCCGGGGGAATGTCGACACCCGACTCGACAAGCTCGCCGCCGGCGAGGTCGATGCGCTGATCCTCGCCAGCGCCGGTCTCAAGCGACTCGGCCGAAGCGACGAGATCGCCTTCTCTCTCGATCCACACACCTTCACCCCGTCACCCGGACAAGGGACAGTGGCGTTCCAGTCCAGAGAGGGTGATCCGGCCGGGGAGCGGGCGGCAGCCGTGGACGACCGGACCTCGCACCTCGAGTTGAGATGCGAGCGCACCGCCGCGCGTCGCCTCGGCGCCAGTTGCGACTCATCGGTAGGGATCCTCGCCACCTGCGCGGGGGATCTGATCGAGGCCCGCGCCTGGTGTGGGCTGCCCGACGGGTCCGACTGGATTTCGGATTCGGTGGAGGGCGATTCCGGAGACCCGGTCGCGCTCGGAGAGAGGGTGGCCAAACGGCTGCTGTCTGCAGGTGCAGGTGAAATCCTCGAGCGCTCGGCCGCGATGGCTGCCGGGGAGGGGTCATGAGCGCCCGTCCGGGAGTTGCCTATCTGGTCGGTGCTGGCCCGGGCGATCCCGGACTGCTGACGGCACGGGCGATCGAGCTGATCGGCTCCGCCGATGTGATCTTCTACGACCGTCTGATTCCGGATCAAGCCACCTCGCTGGCGCGTTCGGACTGTGAGCTGGTTTATGTGGGGAAGCTCCCCGATCGACATGCGCTGCCGCAACGCGAGATAGAGGAACTGATGGTCGAGCGCGCCAAGGCGGGAAAGAGCGTCGTCCGGCTGAAGGGCGGCGATCCGTTCGTCTTCGGAAGAGGCGGCGAGGAGGCAGAGTCACTGATCGAAGCAGGGCTGCCCTTCGAGGTGGTGCCAGGGGTCACCGCGGGAATCGCAGCCAGCGCCTACGCCGGCATACCGGTCACCCATCGCGATGAGGCGTCGGCTGTGGCGTTCGTGACCGGTCACGAGGACCCGACCAAGGAGGGTGCCGGCAGGACTACCTCGACCCCGCTCGAGTACGCAGGCTTGGCCTCCTTTCCAGGAACGCTCGTCTTCTACATGGGGGTCGGTCGTCTCGGAGAGATTGCGCAGGAACTCATCGACTGCGGGCGTGACCCCGAGGAGCCGAGTGCTGTGATCGAACGCGGGACACTTCCGGGACAGCGATCGGTGGTGGCGCCACTTTCACGCATCGCCGAAGAGGTTTCCGCAGCCGGGATCAAGCCGCCCGCGATCACCGTCGTCGGTCACGTCAGCAAACTCGCCGAGCGCATCGGCTGGCTCCAGAATCGACCCCTGAACGGGCTGCGCGTAGTGGTGACGCGAGCCAGACCGCAGGCGAGTGGTCTAGCGGATCGTCTGGCCGAACTCGGAGCCGAGCCGCTGCAGCTACCGGCGATCCGGATAGAGCCGACCCTCGACACCGACGAAGTCGCCACCGCTGTGCAGGAGATAGGCACCTACTCGCTGATCTGTCTGACCAGCCCGAACGGCGCGAACCTGCTCTTCGAGGCTCTCGCGGCCGTCGGTAGGGATGCCCGCGCTCTGGCAGGTGCAACGGTCGCAGCGATCGGACCAGGCACGGCCGACGCGCTCCGATCCCACGGGGTGATCCCGGATGTGGTGCCGGAGAAGTTCGTCGCCGAGGAACTCGTTGCGGCGCTCGATCAGGTGGAGGTAGAAGGCAAACGCGTCCTGGTGGCCCGCGCCGCCGAAGCGCGCGATGTGTTGCCCGATGCGTTGGCAGAGCGCAACGCGGAGGTCGATGTGGTGGCTCTCTATCGAACCGTCGCCGAGGATCTGGATGACGGGACGATCGCTGCTGCCAGCGACGCCGACTACGTGACCTTCACCTCCTCTTCGACCGTGAAGAA
>JAUMBO010000005.1:0-187 GCA_032119635.1 Solirubrobacterales bacterium | reverse complement strand
GGCTCTCCGCGAGTGGTCTCGATCGGTCCGGTCACCTCGGAAACAGCCCGCGACGCGGGGTTGGAGGTAGATGTCGAGGCCACGCGTCACGACATCGACGGCCTGATCGAGGCTCTGGTCGCGGATGCAACGGAGCTCAGGAGCTAAATTCGACCAGTGGCCGATCCGAGACCCATCACCTTCCTCT
>JAUMBO010000004.1:6722-17017 GCA_032119635.1 Solirubrobacterales bacterium | reverse complement strand
TGCAGAGGAGCTCCTCGCCGGCATCGTCGACCCGGTTGAGCAGCTCGAGCTGCTCGGCGGGGGCGATCGAATACCTGAACGGGCTCGCCTCTGCGTTCGCCGCCGGGTAGACCGTCGTAGCCCGGCCATCCTTTCCGCCGATCAGGCCGCAGCACTCGTTCGGACGTTCGTCCAGGGCCTGACGGACGATCTGGTCGGTCAGATGCCGGGCGATATTCACCCGGTCACCACCAGTTGGTGGCGTCGAGATCACCGAGCTCGTCGAGCGGCTGGGTGTAGATCCCGGAGGAGAGGTACTTCCAGCCGCCGTCCGGTACCAGGAAGACCACGTTGCCTTCGTCGATCTGCTCCGCGATCCTGACCGCGATCGCCGCGGTCGCCCCGGCCGAGACCCCGGCGAAGATGCCTTCCTGTTCGAGCAGGCGTCTGGTCCAGATGACCGAGTCGAGGTTGGAGACCATGATCTTCCGGTCGAGGATTGAGATGTCGAGGATCGGCGGGATGAAGCCGTCCTCGAGCGAACGCAGGCCCTGGACTTCCTCGCCATGCATCGGCTCGGAGGCGACGAGCAGGGTCTCGGGATCGTTCTCCTTCAAGCGCCGCCCGTTCCCCATCAGGGTCCCCCCGGTGCCGAGACCGGCGACGAAGGCCGCAACCGAATCGAGCTCCTCGAGGATCTCGACCGCGGTCCCGTTGTAGTGGGCCAGCGGGTTGGCCTCGTTGCCGTACTGGTACGGCATGAAGTACCCCGGCTCTTCGGCCAGCTCGAGTGCCATCTCGACCGCGCCGTTCGAACCCTTGGCGCCCTCGGAATAGACGATCTCAGCCCCGTACATCCTCAGGATCTCGGTCCGCTCCGGGGTCACGTTGTCGGGGATCACGACCTTCAGCGGGTAGCCCCGGACCCGGCAGATCATTGCCAGCGAGATGCCGGTGTTGCCGGAGGTCGGCTCGAGGATCGTCACCCCCGGCTCGATCGCCCCTTCGGACTCGGCCGTTTCGATCAGTGAGCGCGCCACCCGGTCCTTGACCGACCCGGTCGGGTTGGCCGACTCCAGCTTGGCGAACACCTTCACGCCTTCCTTCGGCGAGAGCGACTCGAGCTCGACCAGCGGGGTGTGGCCGATCGATTCGACGAGGTCGTGGAAAGTGCCGCCACAGGGCTTGTTGAGGAGATCGTAGTAGGGGTTCATGGGTGCTTCGCCTCGAATCCGGTCATTCCGACCGCCTTTGGGAGTTTAGCCTTCAGCCATACCGCTCGGGACATCCCTTGTGGCATCGGTGGCATACTGCCCGGGCAGTCCGTCGTCCCTGCACAAAAAGATGAGGAGAGAACATCAGATGAAGTCGTCCCGCATTCCGGCACTTCTGGCGCTCGTTGCGCTTCTTGCCGGTGCCACATTCCTGACTGCCTGCAGCAGTGATTCCGGTTCCGGAGGCTCGGTTGATTCCGAACTTATCCAGTCGGGGACACTGACCGTGGGTTCGGACATCCCGTTCCCGCCGTTCGAGTTCGGCAAGGCACCGAACTACGAGGGCTTCGACATCGACCTGGTCACCGAGATCGCCAAGGACCTAGACCTGGAGCTGAACATCCAGGACACCAGCTTCGACACGATCTTCACCGATGTCGCCCAGGGCAAGTTCGACATGGTTGCATCGGCCTCGACGATCACCCCGGAGCGTCAGCAGACGGTCAACTTCTCGGACCCGTACTACGAGGCCGAGCAGGCCCTGGTCGTACCGCCCGGATCCGACATCACCTCGGTCGAGGATCTCTCGGGAGTCACCGTCGGCGCCCAGGACGGAACTACGGGTGAGGCCTACGCCAACGACGAGACCGACGCATCCGAGGTCCGCGGTTACCCGAACGGCCCGGCTGCGATCGACGCAGTCAAGACCGGTCAGGTCGAGGCGACGATCATCGACCAGCCCGTCGCCCAGGACGCGCTCGACAAGGGTCAGACCGGTTTCGAGATCGCGACCCTGATCCCGACCGGAGAGCTCTACGGCTTCGCCTTCTCGAGGTCGAGCCCGGAGCTGCTGGCCAAGGTCAACGAGATCCTGGTGAAGATGAAGGAAGACGGCCGTCTGAACGACGTCTACCAGAAGTGGTTCAAGACGGATGCCCCCAAGGGCGTGATCGACGGAACGACCACCAACCCGGGCGAGGGATCGTCCCAGTAACGAGTTCAGGAGAGGGGGGCGCCCCGGGGCGCCCCCCTTACTCCGCCCCTTCGAGGGCCAAGGGCGCCGGCGGCTGAGCTGGCAAGAGAGACGGGGAAGCGAAGATGGACGCCTTTTTCCAGACCTACTTCGACTTCCAGATAATCGACGAGAACTTCGGGTACGTACTCGAGGGCTTCTGGTGGACGATCAGACTGTCGCTCCTGGGCGGGGCCCTGTCGCTCCTCTGGGGCCTGATCCTTGCAGTGCTTCGACAGCTCCCGGGCCGGGCCCTCGCTCCGGTCCGATGGCTGACCGTCGCCTACATCGATGCCCTCCGTGGCATCCCCCTGCTGCTGGTCATATTCCTGATCTACGGTGGACTGGGGGCGCTCGCCTCCGAGGGCGTCATCCCCAGGGACCTGGGGATCCCGAGATGGTTCGGGCTTCCGTCGCCATTCTGGTACGGGATCATCGCCATCACCCTGACCTACGGTGCCTATATGGCCGAGGTCTACCGGGCCGGGATCGAGGCGGTGCCCTCGGGCCAGACGGAGGCCGCCCGGTCGCTCGGGATGAGCCACGGACAGTCGATGCGGTTCATCGTCGTCCCCCAGGCGGTCCGCAAGGTGATACCGCCGCTCCTCAACGACTTCATCGCCCTGATGAAGGACACCTCGCTGGTCAGTGTGATCGGCCTGGTCGAGACGGTCCAGGCCGGGCGTGACGTCTATTCCGAGACCTTCAACGCCTCGGCCCTGACCCTCGGGGCCTTCCTCTTCCTGGTCGTGACGATCCCGCTCGCCCGATTCGTCGACTGGCAGATCAAGAAGCAGAACCTGAAGTTCCAGAGGGGGGCCCCGTGAGCCGTCCGATAATCGAGATCGAGGGTCTGAGGAAAAGCTTCGGCGACCTCGAGGTACTGTCCGGGATCGACCTCACGATCGATGCCGGGGAGGTCGTCTGCGTGATCGGCCCGAGCGGGTCCGGCAAGAGCACCCTGCTTCGCTGCATCAACCTTCTGGAGCAGCCGACCGGCGGCAGGATAACGGTCGCCGACACCCAGGTCTTCGGTGACGGCAAGCCCCAGAACCTCGACCGGTTGCGGAGGGAGGTCGGGATGGTCTTCCAGCAGTTCAACCTCTTCCCTCACCTGAACGCGGTCGAGAACGTATCGCTGGCCCAGGTTCGGGTCCTCGGCCGCTCGAAGGGAGAGGCCGACCGGAAGTCCCGGGAGCTGCTCGGACGGGTCGGACTCGATGAGAAGGTCGATGAGTACCCGGACCGCCTTTCGGGCGGACAGCAGCAGAGGGTCGCGATCGCCCGGGCACTCGCGATGGATCCCGAAGTGATGCTCTTCGACGAGGTGACCAGCGCCCTCGACCCCGAGCTGGTCCAGGGTGTCCTCGACGTGATGCGGGAGCTCGCCGACAGTGGAATGACGATGATTTCGGTCACCCACGAGATGGGGTTCGCCAGGGAGGTTTCCGACCGGACGATCTTCATGGACGAAGGGGTGATCGTCGAACAGGGCGATCCGGCCGAGGTCCTGGGCAATCCGAAGAACGAGCGGACCCAGAGGTTCCTCGGGCTGGTCCTACCCGGCTGAGGCATCCGGACCGTCGCCGTCCACCACGGCGAGCGGACCCTCGGTCTCGACCCGGCGGTCGGAGACGGCCCTCAGGTATTCGCGCCAGAGCTCTTCGACCTCGCGGGGCCGGAGGTCGAATGCGGCCTCCAGATTGGCGATCGGCCCACCCCTCCTGAGGCGGGCGACCAGCAGCTCGCAGGCTCCGCCGCCGCGGTACTCCTCGAGCAGGTCGAAGATCGTCCCCCCGAGGATCGTCCCGTCCCGCCGGGACGGGGGGAACGAGGGGCGCGATCCCTCCTTCAGCCGGCGGATAACGGCCGGCCTGAACAGGTCGACCTGGCGGGCGAAGTGCTGGGCCGACCCTTCGACCAGCCAGGCCCAGTCGAGGTAGCGGCGGAAGTTGGCCGGAGACCAGGGGGGAGGCATCCGCTCGTTGTTGGCGGCGATCACGAGCTGGGCGTAGAGGCGCTCGGCCGTACCCCTGAGGGCTTCGAAGGAGGCATCGCCGGCCGCCCTCCGGACCAGGGCATTCTCCCCGAGCACGTGGATCTCACCGGTCATCACCCAGCCGGCCAGGTACCGCCGCCCGGCCGGGGTCGAAGACCACCGCACGAGGGGAAGGAAGGGGTGGGCGAAGTTCAGCCAGGCCCCGTTCGGGTGGACGACCACTGTGATTCCACCGGGAACCTCTTCGAACCGGTCCTCGAGCTTGAGGCTCAGGCTCTCAAGCCCGTCGAGTATTCCTTCCGAGAAGGAGGCATCCCCGTCGTCGTGACGGGCCGAGAAGGTGAGCGAGGTGGTTTCGGTCCAGGCCATGGGCCCGGATCAGGTTAGAGCGGCGTCAGGACCCCAGGACCCGGCCGGCGGCTGCCGGTCAGGCCGGAACCGGCGTTCGTTCGCCGGTCAGGCAGACGGTCTTGATCTCGGTCACGGCCCGATCGAACTCGTCGTCTGCCATCACCGGGGTGCCCTCGAAGGGCAGGTCGCGCTCGACCTCGACCCACACGGGATCGGTCCTCGCCTCTTCGCGGACCCGGACCGTGACCGGTCGGGGGATCCGGTGAACCCTGAGCAGCAGCAGGTCGAGAGGCCGTCCCGGCCGCCAGCCGAGCCGCCTCGCGGCGTAGTCGGGAGTCCAGACGTAGAAAGGCGAGAGGCCGTCCACGACCCTGGGGTTGGTGACCGTGACCCGTCCGGCCAGTTCGGCCCAGGCCCGGATCCTGACCCGGTCGGGCTGGGCGATGCCGCCGTCCCTGAGGAGATCGCGGGGTGCGGGCTCCTCGTCCGGCCAGACGCCCTCCTCCAGGGCGCGGGTCAGCTCGGGATGATGCGCCTCGCGGACCAGATCGTTCTTCTCGTGCTCGAAGGTGGGGTAGAGGAAGAAAGTCTCATGCTCGAGATCGGCGGCCGGCCCGTCCCCGGCGACGAGGGTGAGCAGTTGTTCACCTTCCGAGAGGGCCCGGACCGTTACGGCCCATTCCTTGAGAGCGATCGGCATGAAGGGGGTCTGGTCGTTAGTTGGTTGCGGTGCGAGTTGATGAGGATCCGTTCGAAGGACGAATCCAGCGGACCCGCGAGGCTACCCGACGACTAGCTGATGGTCAAGAAATGTGATTACCGTCACACTCTCATGTGGTCCCTGTCGACCACGGGGATTTGGCGGGAGCATCCCCCGGGGCCACCCTCATTCCCAGCTTTCCTGCCGGATCGATCCGTCGGGTCCGTAGATGAAATGGACCCCGTCGAGGCCCGGGTCGAGCTCGGGGAAGTCCGAACGCCTGTGGCCGCCGCGTGACTCCCGCCGGGCGAGCGCGGCCAGGGCGATCGCCCTGGCGAGCGGGTAGCCGTCGCCGGTCAACTCCTCGAGGCCAGCGCCGGACCGAACAGGCCCGGCGCACTCCCAGACGGCCTGTCGGGTCGAGCCGGTCGGCGGGCTGAACGGCTGGAGCCCCTCGACCAGGCCGGCGGGAAGTGGTCCGGGGGCTCTGCCGTCAACGATCGCAGCAAGGGCCGCCCTGCCGCCGAAAACGAAGCACTCCGAGAGTGAGTTCGAGGCCAGCCGGTTGGCACCGTGGAGGCCAGTACAGGCACACTCGCCGACCGCGAACAGCCCACGCAGGGAGCTTCGGCCGTCGAGGTCGACCTTGACCCCTCCCATCGTGTAGTGCGCTCCCGGCGAGATCGGAACCGGCTCGCTCTTCGGATCGAGTCCCGCTTCGGCCAGCATCTCGAAGACCGAGGGGAAGTGGGAGGGGTCCAGGCCGGTCAGGTCCAGTCGGACGGGGACGTCGTCCTGAGCGGCTTCGACCTCGAGGATCGCCGCGGTCACCTCGTCTCTGGGGGCGAGTTCATCGGTGAATCGCTCACCAGAGGCGTCGAGCAGTGTGGCCCCCTCGCCCCGCAGGGCCTCCGAGATCAGTGCTCCGTCACGGGGTGACCCCGGCAGCAGGAGGCAGGTCGGGTGGAACTGGCAGAACTCGAGATCGGCAAGCTCGGCACCGGCCTGGCTGGCCAGCACCGGCCCGGCACCGATCGCCCCCCAGGGATTGGAGGACCGGCTCCACAGCGCGGCGGCCCCGCCGGTCGCGAGCACGGTCGCACCGGCCTCGATCAGCCCCCGATCGGTCAGGACCCCGAAGCACCTCTCCCCGTCCGAGGCCAGAGCGGTCGCCGAGGTCTCCTCGAGCACGGTTATCGATGGGTGCCCGGAGACCAGTCGCGAGAGCGAGGCGGTCAGATGGTGGCCGGTGGCACTGCCTCCCGAATGGACGATCCGTCGCTGGGAGTGACCACCTTCGAGTGCCAGCTGGAGCTCGCCGGAACGATCCCGGTCGAAGTCGATCCCGCGGTTGATCAGGTCCCCGACCGCCGCCGGAGCCTGTTCGGCGAGATAACGAACGGCCGATTCCCGACAGAGTCCCCGGCCGGCCGAGATCGTGTCGGCCGCGTGCCGGTCCGCCGAGTCAGAGGAGTCTAGGGCCGCCGCCAGCCCTCCCTGAGCCCAGTAGCTGGAGCTCTCCGAGAGCGGCTTGCGGGAAATCAGGCAGACGGAAGCGCCCTCTTCGGCAGCGCGGATCGCCGCCCAGAAGCCGGCCGCTCCGCCGCCGACCACGACGACGTCGAACACCCCTTCGGCCGGAGCCGGTCCTGCCACCGTCAGGCCGGTTCCCCGCCCCCCGCGGCTCCCCGGGCTAGTTCCTCGAGCTGATCGAGAGTCAGTTTCTCCTCCAGGCCCCGGACTACCAGCTCCGACTCCGAGTCGATCCGGACGAGTTCGTCGGCCTTGGCCGAGAGCAGGGTTCGGTCGAAGGATCCCTCCCTGGACATGTCGACCGTCAGCCTGCCGAGTTCGACCAGCTTGTCCTGGCGGAGGTCGAGCAGGTCCTCGAGATGTTCCGACATCGCCTTGCGCTCCCTGCGGGTCTGGCGTTCTCCGCCGAAGCCGAGGGCCATCAGGAATCGCCTCCGTCCCTGCCGCCACCGGCCTCAATTTCCCGCCTCAGGGCGACTATCTGACCGCGCAGCCAGCTGACTGCGGCCTCGCGCAGCTCGGCGGCATCCGGACCCGCCGTCTCCTGACCGGTCTCGGCCTCAACCTGGGCGGCCCGTGTCTCGATCTCCCGGAGCCGGGCCTCGGCCGCCTCGATCGCCCGGACCTTCTCGCGCCGTTCGTCGTCCAGTTGCGAGCGAAGGCTGCTCACCTCGCCTTCCAGCTCGCGAAGTCGGCCCGCGTCGGCGGCCGGCGTGGCCTGGGGACCCTCGGACAGCTCCGCAGCCACCGCGGCATCGGCTTCGATCTCGGCCGCCTGCTCCCGGACCCACCGGGCAGCTGCCTCCCGGTTCTCGACTTCCAGCCTGGTCGCCTTCTCCGAGGCTTCACCGGCCCGTCGATCCGCGTCGGCGAGGCGTACCGAGGCCGCCCCGAGGGCCTGCTCGAGTCCTTCCCGATCCTTCTTCAACGTCTCGATCAGCGATGCGACTTCGGTTCCTGAGTCGGCCCCGACGGAGGCCTTCGCGGCCTCGACTCCTGTGCGGGCTTCCCGTTCTTCCCGCTCGAGCCGGGCTTCGAGGTCGTCGAGCCGGCTCGATCCGGGAGCCCCGGCCCTGCCGGCCTTCGCGGGCTGCGCCCCCGACTCCCGGGCGGCATCCGCACCGGGGTCCGCCACTACCGCAGGCGGCTTCGTCGGGGCCGGCCGGTCTGCTGGCTCAGGCGCGGATTTGGGAGGGGTCTCCTCGGGAGCCGGCTCGGTCACCTTCTCACTCGGGGTGTCAGCGGCGGTTTGCTTCGAGGCCGGCTCGGCCGCCAGTTCGTTCGGAGGTTCGGGAGCGGTCTCCCCGGCAGCGGATTCGGTCACCGCTTCCCCGACCGGCGCCGGGGGGAGCCGGTGCTCGGTCGTGTGTTCGGCAGTCTCGAATTCGGGATGGGGACCGGATTCGGTCGTGGGCGGCCGGTCCGACTCGGCCGGGGCGTCACCCTCGTCGTCCCCCTTTTTCGACTTCCTCCGCCAGCGGCGCCCCTTGTCCTTCTCCTCCACCACTTCCGTCTTCAGCTCTTCTTCAGTCGCTTCCGGCATCGGCACCGGTGTGGCCGGGGGTGCCTCGGTGTCCGCCGTTCCCTCCCTGTCTTCCGGTGGGCCGCCGCCGGCCTCCAGTTCATCCAGTCCGTCCTCGACCTCGCGAACTTCGGCTGCGCCGCGAGCGAGCAGTCCGTCGTCCCAGACACCCTGTACGTGCATTCCGAGCACCAGTTCGCCCAGCGCCTCGCGCCGGTCGGCGAGCAGCTCCCGCAGCTCCTCCCGGCGCTTCTTCAGTGCCCGCTTTCTCATTCAGCCTTCACCTGACGGCCAATCCTTACCGGATGCCCGGTCGGATTGCCAATCGGGGCCATCCACGATTTCCCGATACGCGACCAGGACCCGCTCGGCCATCCGTCGGGCCCCGAACTTCCCCGCCGCGGCCGGTCCGTCTGGAACTTCGGAGGGGGACCCCGTCAGGACGGCATCGAGGAAGCGGCCCCACCGGTCGAGGTCGAACTCCTCGCAGAGCACGCCGTCGAGTCCGGCCGTCGCAAAGGGCGCCACCCCGACCGGCGTGGTCAGGACGGGCCTGCGGCAGGCCAGGGACTCGAGGCAGGCCAGGCCGAACCCTTCGTAGAGCGAGGTGATCACGACGGCGTTGGCGGCCGACATCCAGACGGGCATCTCCTCGGGATCGATACGTCCGCCTTCGAGCAGGGAGGCATCGGCCAGCTCGGCCAGGGACCGCGCCAGGCCGACCCGCTTCTCGGGCCGGGACGGGTCGGCCGGGAAGAGCAGGTAGCGGCCATCGGGCTCGAGGCCGAGTTCCCGGCGGGCTGTCGTCATCGGAACCGGTTCGAACCTCTCGAGGTCAGGGCCGCAGGGGAGGATCGCGAGCCGGCCGGGCCTTCCACCGATTCCCCTCCTCCCGCCTTCGGTACGGAGGAGCGCCCTCGAGGCGGGCGCCGTCAGGGCGATCCGGCCGGACAGGAAACGGGAAAGGGCGCCAACCTGGGGATGCCTTACGTCGGTGCCGTGGTAGGTCACGATCAGCGGCTTCGCCCCGGCCAGCCAGGCGCTCATCCCGACCAGGCCGTAGTGGGCATGGACGAGATCGAACGATCCCGCTGCTAGTCGCCGCCGTATCTCCCTCGCCGCGGGGAGGTAGTTGCCCTTGCCGGGTGGAAAGCTCATCGACTCGACCTCGACGCCGAGGTCGCGCAGCGCCTCCACCTGGTCGACCACCCAGCGCCCCCTGTGTGGCGCCGCCTCATCGGGTTCGAAATTGGTCACCACCAGGACGCGCACGGCCCGAGGGTATCCCTGCGCGAGGCGAGACCGGGGCGGCCGGTGTGATTTTGGCCCGGTGATCAACTTTTCGCCCACTTGCTTGATCACCTGCAACCCGACCTGACCGGTCCCTCCGGATCATTGCCCCGGTCCGCAAACGAAGAAAGGAGAACTGGATGACGAAGGCGGTGGTGGTGCTCCGGCTGGGGCGGGAGATTCGGGAGAGTGCCCGGAGGCTGGCAGTGCGGGCGACGATGCCCGGACGCAGCGGCCAGTCGGGCCAGGGAACGGTCGAGTACGTCGGCCTGATCCTGCTGGTCTCCCTGTTGATGGTCGGGATGGTCGCGGCGATGAAGAGCTTCTCGGGTGCCCAGGGCACCGAGCTGGCCGAGCTGATCGTCGACAAGATCCAGTCGGCGGTCGACAAGATCTCGTTCCGTTAGGTCCGGCCGGAAGGGAAGGGTCCTGCGCCGTCGGTGCCGGGTGGCGGGCGTGTAGCGTCGCCCGGTGCCGATGGACCGGGAGGAGGAACCTGAGCGAGTTGTCGGCCCGTCCATGAGGCCCGGGAATGGAACGGTGCCCGGGCGCTCCGTCTTCCGTGTGGGCTCGGCCTTCGGATCGCTGCTGATCGTCTTCCTTCTGGCCTGTTCGGGCCCGGCCGTTGGCTCGCCCATCCAGACCAAAGACGTGGGGGCAGCTCGATCGGCAGCCTTGATTGCCGACCGAATGGC
>JAUMBO010000004.1:0-6712 GCA_032119635.1 Solirubrobacterales bacterium | reverse complement strand
CCGCCGGCCAGAAGCGAAGCGGAGCTTTTCCGGACTACGTGAGGACCCTTGCTCCCGGGTGGAAGCGAAACCGGTACGGACCTGCCGTGATGGGAGGGGCGCTGGTGATCAATGGGGTCAGGACCGGGAGTGTGCGTTCCGTCCGGGCCGGCCTCCGCTCGGTTCGCCTGGCCCTACGGACGAGGTCGGGCATCGAGAGGCTGGACGCGAAGGGTCGGCCCCGCAAGACCTTCGAGTACCCCTTCTCGCTGCTCGGGATCGTCGAGGTCTGGCGGGCCCTTCGCTCTCCGGCCGGTCGGAGGCTGTCTTCCCGGCTCGATCGTCGTTCACGTCGAACGGCAGGCTCGATCCGGTGGGAGATTTCGCGGTTAGCACCGATTCCCGAGAAAGCCGATGGCTCCCGATGGAGCGACGGACAGAACCGGGTCCTCCTGGAGCGCCTCGTCTGGCTGGAGGCTCTCTCGACCGGAATCGCCCCTGCCCCAGGGATCCGGAGCCCGGTCCTTCGTCGCCCCGATCGCACCGGCCTCCGCATCGAGAGGTTCCTCGTTCGCTGGCTGAGCGGCCGCCCCCGGGGAGCACCGGTCGGAGATCCGACCGGCCCCCTACTGCTGGCCTCGGACTCACCCAAATGGCCGCTCTCCTACCACGCTCTCTCCTCGGCTCTCATGGCCCGGGCACTCCCGCTCACCTCGGGGCCGCTCCGATCCAGGCTCGGGACCGCCCTTCGCGACGCGGTTCGAGCCACCCGTTTCCTCGCGGCACCGGACGGGGACCTCGCTTACACCGGACGCTCGGCCATGCAGTCGTGGACGCTTTCACTGGCCGCCTACGCCGCCCTGGCGACCTCCCGGGTTCCGGGCATCCCCCCAGAGGAACTGGCAGCGAACCGGGGGCTGGCAGGACTCTTGATCGAACGCCTCTCGGGGTGCTGCCTGCGAGACGACGGTCGAATGATGATCACCCCGGGGCTCAACCCGTCACCGGGAAAGGCGGTGTCGGCGCTCGACCCGTACGCCGCCGAGGTGCCCTACGCCGGCCTCACGATGCTCGGACTCGAATGGGCGGCCGCAGAGCGCGACGGTCCCCGGTCGCCGCTCGTCCTGACCAGCGGCTATGCGTGGGCCGACCGCGGAGCAGCCGCCATGGCTACGGAGCTAAGGGACGGCTTCTGGATGGCCCTTCGGACGATCGATCCTTTCCCCGGGAATCGCCGCCTGGATTTGGGACCGGTCGCCGCGAAGCAGTTCCGCGGAGACCGGTGGGAATGGCTCATACCCCCGCGGCCGCCGGGCAGTGAGGGCGGACCCGACCGCTGGCTGGACCTGCGGGACGGCGAACGTCGTCTGGCTTCTTCGTCGGCGGAGCTCACCCGGCAGGACGGTGGCTGGAGCCACCTGATCGGCTACGGCGGGCCCGGCTCTCCGGTCGAGCGGGAGGTAAGGCTTGAATACCGGCCGGCCGGATGCGGTGGGATCGAGGTCGAGCTCGGACCTGTAGATACGGTCGCCGAGATGAGTTTCTGGCTGCCGGGCGGCCAGGTCGAGGTCGAATCCGACGGCGTGATCGGGCCCGGCCTCCGGCTCACCGTTTCCCGCCCGGTCGGATTCGAGGTATTTCCGATGACCCCCGGACCGGCTGATCCCGCACTCGTACCGGTCACCGCCTCGATCGGGCCGGCTACGGAGGCGACCACGCTCACCCTCTGTCTAACCGGTTGAGTCCGGTCACCGGTCGGCCCGATCTTCGTCTGGCCGGTCGGGAAACCCGCGAGGTCACGGTCGACCCGGCATCTGGAAGACTTGGCCCATGACTGAGCGGGAACGGAGCGGAGGGCGCGGGCCCGATCAGATGCGGCCGGTCGCGATCGAGACCGACTTCGTCTCGACCGCCGACGGTTCCTGCCTGATCTCGGTCGGTGGCACCAGGGTGATCTGCACGGCTTCGGTCTCTAACCGGGTTCCGGGCTGGATGGAGGGTCGGGGCAGTGGCTGGGTCACGGCCGAGTACGCGATGCTGCCGGCGTCGACCGGCGAGCGCAAGGCGCGCGACTCCTCGAAAGGGCGGCCCGACGGTCGCTCGGTCGAGATCCAGCGCCTGATCGGCCGGTCGCTCAGGGTCGTCGTCGACATGACTGCGCTCGGCGAGCGGAGCCTCTACGTCGACTGCGACGTCCTCGAGGCCGACGGCGGGACCAGGTGTGCCGCGATAACCGGAGGTTACGTGGCGCTGCACCGGGCCCTAACGGGCCTGGTCGAGACCGGGGATCTCGACCGGATGCCGTTGCTCGACTCGGTGGCCGCGGTGAGCGTCGGGATGGTCGACGGAACCCCGATGTGCGACCTCGACTACTCGGAGGATTCGAATGCCGAGGTGGACGCCAACGTGGTGATGACCGGGGGTGGTGGCCTGGTCGAGGTGCAGGCCACTGCCGAGCAGACACCCCTGTCCCGTACGTCGCTGGACCGGATGCTCGAGATGGCCGAGGCCGGGATCGCCGAACTGGGCACGCTCCAGGCCGGGGCAACGGACTCCTGAGTGATCCTCGCCAGCCGGAATCCGCACAAGCTCCGCGAGTTCGGCGAAATCGAAGGCCTGGAAGGCATCGAACCGCTTCCCGAGGGAGTCGAGCTCCCGCCGGAGGATGCCCCTGACTTCGCCGGCAACGCCCTCGGCAAGGCCCGGGCCGCCCATCTGGCGACCGGGCAGGAGGCGATCGCCGACGACTCGGGCCTGGTGGTCGATGGTCTCGACGGTGCGCCGGGCGTTCGGTCGGCCCGGTATGCGGGTGGGGGGGCGACCGACGGCGAGAACCTGGCACGGCTGATCGATGAGCTGGACGACGTTCCACCGGACCGGCGAACGGCCCGTTACGTCTGCGCCCTTGCCCACGTCGCCTCCGACGGCTCCGAGCAGGTGGTCGAGGGGGTTTGCGAGGGGGTGGTGATCACCGACCCGCGCGGCTCGGGAGGGTTCGGTTACGACCCGGTGTTCGTGCCGGTCGGTACGGGAAGCTCCGACCTGCGGACGATGGCCGAGCTCGATCCGGCCGAGAAGCACGCGATCAGCCACCGCGGCCGGGCGGCCCGGCTACTCGCCGATCGTCTTTCCGAGAGCTGAATCGGTCGGGCCGGAGCTTCCGGCCTGGCGCTCGGGCAGCAGGTTGATTGCTGCGGCCAGGGTGATCGCGATGACCGTCCAGCCGTATCCGGAATACCCGATCGCGAACGAGAGCGCCGCGAGTCCGGCACAGATGACGACGGCGAAGGCCCAGGCGATCCGTTCGACAGACACGGCAGTATCTTGACTGATCGGTATGCCGGAAACTTCGCCTGAACATCCACCAGAGCCGCCGGATCGAGCCAGGGGCGGCCCGGGCCGACGGGAAGACTTGGCCGTGTCGGGAGGAATCGCCTATCTGGCCGAACTCGAGCCGGAGCTTCGCGGGGCCGTGATCTTCGACCCTGACGGGGTATCGATCGAGTGCTCCGTGCCGGCCGCCTCCGGCTTCGTCGAGTCGGCCGCGACCCTGCTCGGGGAGCTGGACGACTTCGGTGACGAGCCGCTCGACAGCTGCCACATTGCCTCGGACGAGGCCGAGGTCTTCGTCGTGCGCGAGGCCGGTTTCACGCTCGTAGCCGTTGCGGCCCGCTTCGTGCTCGCGTCGCTGATGACCTACGACATCCGGATGACCCTGCGGGACCTCGCGAGAGGGGCATCCCATGCTTAAGCCACACCGTCTGCTCGCCGACCGGATCGGCTCCTACACCGATGAGGCGAAGGCGTTCGTACGCCGTCGCCGGCATCACCGCAGGCCGTACATCAGGGTCCAGTACCTCGGTGGAGATGCCGTCGAGGTGCCCCCGGATTCCGCTTCCGCAGGGTCGATCAGGGCCGCTGCCGACTCGCTGATCGCCCGCAGTCCGGCCCCTCTCGAGGGTCGCAGCGGCTCCGAAAACCGCTAGTTGCGCGGTTTTCCGGCGGGAAGCATCCGAATCCGGTGTTAGCGTTCCGCCCTCATCTACTCCTGAGGAGGATTACTGACGTGACAAAGGCTGAATTCGTAGACAAGGTCGCTGCCGACAATCGGATCGGAAACAAGAAGGAGGCTGCCGACGCGGTCGACGCCGTTCTCGACGCGATCACCGACACCATGGTCGCCGGCGGCGAGGTCAACTTCACCGGTTTCGGGAAGTTCCACGTCGCACACCGCAAGGAGCGCCAGGGCGTGAACCCTCGCACGGGCGAGCGGATCACCATCGCCGCCAGCAAGGTCCCCCGGTTCTCGGCAGGTTCGGCCCTGAAGAAGGCGGTCAAGGGCTGAGTCACTTCATCGATCGGGCTGCGGCGCTCGTCGAAGAGCGCCGCAGCCAGGTCTGCCTCGGCCTCGACCCCGTACTCGAGACCGGGATCACGGCGGAGACCGACGACCGGTCCGCCGACCTTCTCTCCGAATCGGTTCTCGAATCCTGCCTCTCCCTCGTCGATCAGGCCGGTCCAAGCTGTGTGGCGGTGAAGCCCCAGCTGGCCAGCTTCGAGCGCCTCGGCTGGAGGGGTTTTCGCGCCCTGGAGGAGATCTGCCGGTCGGTCCGCGATCGCGGCCTGCTGGTGATCGCCGACGGCAAGCGCGGGGACGTCCCCGTCTCGGCCACGGCCTATGCGGAGGCGCTCACTTCCGAGGGCATCGGACCCCTGGTCGACGCCTTCACGGTCAATCCCTTCACCGGGGCGGACTCGATCGAGCCCTTCGTGGACGCTGCCGAGCGGTCCGGGAGCGGCATCTTCGTCCTGGTTCGGACCAGCAACCCCGGCGCCTCTGACTTCCAGGACCTGCCGGTCGATGGAGCCCCGCTCTATCGGCATGTGGCCGGGGTGGTCGAGCAGTTCGCCGATCGACTCGAGGGCAGCTGTGGCCTGAGCGGCATGGGAGCAGTGGTCGGCGCGACCCGGCCGGAACACCTCGGTGAGGTTCGTGAGCTTCTGCCGAGATCGATATTCCTCATTCCGGGTGTTGGCGCCCAGGGTGGGCGGCCCGAGGACCTGGCCGCGGCCTTCGGCCCGGGCCGGGCTGCCGCCCTGGTCAATGCTTCCCGCTCGATTGCCCGGGCGGAGGACCCTTCACAGGCTGCGGAAGAGCTCCGGGAGACCCTCTGGGAGGTCTCGGGCGCCGGCTCTCGCCTCGACTGACCGGGCGCGCCGGCCCGATTCGCACGGGTAGCATGGGGAGTCCGGAGGGGGATCTGCTTTCGATGGGTCAGGGCGAACGGGAAAACTCGATGGGTGCCAGGTTGATGGCGGTCGCCGCGCTTGCGATCGCCGTCCTAATCGTTCTCGTCGCTATCGGAACCGTCCTGCCGGGCGATGGCCAGGATCCGGCCCCCGTTCCGGGTGCTGCCAGCCCCTCGGTCCAGGGAGGAGGTGGCGGCCAGGGTCCGGCGACCTATGAGGTGGAGGAGGGGGACACGCTGACCGCGATCTCCGGGAAGACCGGGGTGTCTCTTGCCCGTATCGAGGCGCTGAATCCAGGTCTCGACCCCCAGGCTCTGACGCCCGGTCAGGAAATACGCCTGCGTTGACCAGCGGAGTGACGAGTTCCCGTCCGGGGCCCTTCGTGTCCCGGCTGGTCGCCCTGTTCCTCGTTCTGGGCGCGATCGCCACGGTTAGCTCCGCTGAGGGTGCCCTCGCCAGGGAGAAACGGGCCGGGGCCGAGCCACCGGTCCCCTCCTCGCCAAAGCTCGAGGCCCGGAGCTGGGTCCTGGTGGAAGCAAGGACCGGGGAGGTTCTCGCTTCGAATTCGGTCAATGAGGCGCTCCCGATGGCGAGTACGACCAAGCTGATGACGGCCTATCTGGCGATCCGCAAGCTCGACCCTCGAAAGCTCGTCCGGGTCCGCTACTACCCAGCCGACCCGGTCGAGTCCGTTATGGGGCTGGAGGCGGGCCAGCGGGTGTCGGTCCGTGACCTGCTCTACGGACTGATCATGCTGAGCGGCAACGATTCGGCAGTGGCCCTCGCCCGGGCAGTCTCGGGAACAGTGCCCCGGTTCGTCGAGCTGATGAACCGGACGGCCGCTCGTCTGGGCCTCGACTCGACCGGGTACCGGAACCCGATCGGTCTCGACGCGCCGGGCCACCTGAGCACGGCTTCCGACCTTGCGAAGCTCAGCTTGATCCTGATGAAGATGCCCCGGTTCCGGGATCTCGCCCGCGCGCGCGAAGCCGTCCTCACCAGCTATCGGCCACCACTCGAAATCCAGACGACCAACGACTTCCTGCTCACGTATCCGTGGGCCAACGGCATCAAGACCGGAGCGACCATCCGGGCCGGTTACCTTCTGGCCTCGGCCGGCAGCGACAAGGGGGTCGAACTGATCGGGGTCGTGATGGGGGCGAAGTCCGAATTAGCCCGGGACGTCGAGAGCGCCAGGCTGCTCGAGTGGGGTTTCGACCTCTACCGGGAGCGGATCCCGCTCAGCCGTGGGGAGGTGGCGGTCGAGGTCCCGGTCCGTCTGCGTGGGGAAGAGATCGGCCTCGTGCCCCGCTCGAACGTCCGTGTCGGCATCCGGGAGGGCCAGGCCCTGGAGGTCGGCTACGAGGTGCCTGACGAGGTCGAGGGACCGATCCGCAGGGGTGCCCGGATAGGGCGTGCGGTCGTCGTCGTCGACGGGGAGCAGGTACGTACCGCCCCCCTGCTGGCCTCCTCAGGGGTATCC
>JAUMBO010000003.1:0-3836 GCA_032119635.1 Solirubrobacterales bacterium | reverse complement strand
GAGGCGCCTGTAGCGGCCGCTCGGGAGGGCCTCCCCCTCGCCCGGATCGACGACCTCGATCAGGTCGGCTCCCAGCCCGTCCGCGTGCCGGGCGGACAGTTCACGTATCGAGGGCGCGAGCGGGCCGGTGAGCAGGGTCGACCCGGGTCTCAGTACGGCGAGCTTCTCACCGGCGATCTCCTCTTCCGTCTCGCCCAGCCACTCGGTGTGGTCGAGCCCGATGGAGGTCAGCACGGTCAGTTCGGAATCGAGCACGTTGGTCGAATCGAGGCGACCGCCGAGGCCGGCCTCCACGACCGCGATCTCTACCCCGGCCCTCGCCAGGGCGAGGAAAGCGGCGGCGGTCGCGGCCTCGAACTGGGAGATCCGCCCCAGCGATGGCTCCCGTTCCTCGAGTTGGATCACGGCGCCGCGCACGGTCGCCAGGGCGCCCTCCCAGGCGCCGGGGTCGATCGGCCTGCCTTCGACCCGCACCCGCTCGGTCCAGTCGTCCAGGTGGGGCGAAGTCAGCGATCCGGCCCTGAGGCCCAGCGCCGTGAGCAGGGCGGCGGCGTAGAGGGTGGTCGAAGTCTTCCCGTTGGTCCCGACCACGTGGATCGTGCGGTACTCCTTCTGGGGCGAGCCGAGAGCCCGCATCAGCTCCCGGCTTCGCTCCAGTCCCGGGCGCCAGCCCACCCCGGCGAGGGACTCGAGCCAGGCGGCCGGCGAGGCCTCGGGGCCGGGGCCGGTCAACCGAGTCCGGCGATCCTTTCCCGAAGCTCTTGCTCGCGGCGGCGCTCTTCGGCGACCACCTCGGGGGGCGCCTTCTCGGCAAACCCGGGCGAGGCAAGTCTCGAGGCGACCTTCTCGAGTTCCTCCTCGAGTTTCCTTCGCCGGCCGTCGAGCCTTTCGGTGAGGGCCTCGGTGTCGACTCCCTCGGCGGGAAGGATCCCGAAACCGGCCACGGCCGCGAAGGGTTCCGCTTCGCCCCCCGGAACGACCTCGACCCGGCCGAGCCGGGTCACGAACTCGTGCGGGACGCCAGTCGCCGGCCCGGTCGCCGTCAGGACCGTCCCGACCGGCACGCCGGCCACGTCGCGCCAGCTCCTCAGCTGCCGGGTCATCTCTATGGCCTCTTCGAAGCCGGCATCGCCCTCCGGGTCGATCCGCGAGCGATCGGCGACCGGAAGCCCGTGGACGGCCAGGTCGCCCTCGCGGTAGGGATGGAAGGACCAGATCTCCTCGGTCACGAACGGCATCACCGGGTGAACCAGGGCAAGCGTCCGCTCGAGGACGCGAAGGAGCACCGGGGCGAGGGTGGGATCGCCGTCGTAGATCCTCGGCTTGACGATCTCCAGGTACCAGTCGCAGAGGTCGGAGAAGACGAAATCGTAGAGCTCGCCTACCGCGTGGCTGAAGTCGTACCCGGCCACCAGGTCGCCGAAGGCCGCGATCGTCGATTCGAGTCGCGAGAGGATCCAGCGATCCTCGGGCGCGGCAGGCTCGGGCGGCACCTCCCGGTCCCCGGAAACGGGCGGCTCGACGTTCAGCAGGACGAGCCGCGAAGCGTTCCAGAGCTTGTTGGCCAGGTCACGCCCCTGCTCGACCCGGGCATCCGAGAAGCGGACGTCCTGGGTCGAGGACATGGCGAGCAGGCCGAACCGGAGCGCGTCGGCGCCGTGCCGGTCGATCTCCTCGAGCGGGTCGATGCCCGTGCCCAGCGACTTCGACATCCGCCTTCCGTCGCGGGCCTGGATCACCGAGTGGACGTAGACGTCGCCGAACGGCACCTCGCCGGTGAACTCGATCCCGGTCATCACCATGCGGGCGACCCAGAGGAAGAGGATCTCCCTGGCCGTAGTCAGGAAATCGGTCGGGTAGAAGGCCCGGAGATCCGGGGTGTCCTCCGGCCATCCGAGGGTGGCGAAGGGCCAGATCGCGGAGGAGAACCAGGTGTCGAGCACGTCCTCTTCCTGGACCCAGCCAACGCCTTCGGGCTCGTCCTCGCCGACCCAGACTTCGTCGCCCCTGTACCAGACCGGGATCCGGTGGCCCCACCAGAGCTGGCGGGAGACGCACCACGGCCGGATCTCCCTCATCCAGTCGAGGTAGACCCGCTTCCACCGCTCCGGGGTGATCCGGACCTCGTCACGCTCGACCGCCTCGATCGCCGGGCCTGCGAGTTCGTCCATCCGGCAGAACCACTGGAGCGAGATGAGTGGCTCGATCCGCTCTCCCGAGCGGTGCGAGAAGGGGACCGAGTGGGTATAGGGCTCCTGGGCCTCCAGCGCGCCCTCCTCGGCCAGGGCGGCGACTACGGCCTCCTGGGCCTCCGCGACCGCGAGGCCGGCGAACCGCTCGCCGGCCCCTTCGAGCATCCGGCCGTCCTCGCCGATGATCGTCAGTTCCTCGAGGCCGTGCTTGCGGCCGATCTCGAAGTCGTTGGCATCGTGGCCAGGAGTGATCTTGAGCGCCCCGGTGCCGAACTCGGGGTCGACGTGGTCGTCGGCGATAATCGGGATCCGGCGACCGACCAGGGGCAGGATGCAGTGGCCGCCGACCAGATGCGAGTACCGGTCATCCCCGGGATTCACCGCGACGGCCGTGTCGGCCATCATCGTCTCGGGCCGGACGGTGGCGACGGTGAGGGACTCGTCCGACCCCTCGACCGGGTACCGGATCGAGAAGAGCGTGTCGGTCTCTTCGCGGTTCTCGACCTCGAGGTCCGAGATCGCGGAGCGCGAGCCGGGATCCCAATTGACCATGTACTCGTCCCGGTAGATGTAGCCCTTCTCGTAGAGCTCGACGAATACCCGGCGAACGGCCTTCGCGTAGCCGTCGTCGAGGGTGAACCGCTCCCGGTCGTAGTCGCAGGAGGCACCGAGCCGCTGGTACTGGTCCCTGATCCTGGCCGCGTACTCCTCCTTCCAGGCCCAGACCCGCTCGGTGAACGCCTCCCGGCCGAGCTCGTGGCGGTCGGTCCCCTCTTCCCTGAGTCGCTTCTCGACCACCGCCTGGGTGGCGATTCCGGCGTGGTCGGTTCCGAGCACCCAGAGCGTGTTGCGGCCGGACATCCTCGCCCTGCGGACCAGCACGTCCTGGACCGAGCCGTTCAGGGCGTGACCCATGTGAAGCACCCCGGTCACGTTCGGGGGCGGGATCGCGATCGAGTAGTTCTCCTCTGGGCTCCCCTCGGCCTCGGGATGGAAGTAGCCACCCTCCAGCCACCGCCGGAAGATCGCCGGCTCGGCCTCCTGGGGTTCCCAGCGGGTGGTCTGTTCGAGTCTTTCGCGCGCCTCGGGGTCCAAGGCAGGCGATCTTATTCGGAGGCCCCCGGAATCCGTTCCGCCGGGGTCGGCCTCAGGCGGTCTGTTCGCCGGCCTCGGGGTCGATCCCGATCTCACCGGCCAGGCCATCGGCCGAGGCGTCGGTGACCAGCATCGGCGGGTTGCCGTGCGCGATCGTGTCCCGGGTCACGACGCACTTGGTGACGTCGGATCGCGAAGGCAGTTCGAACTGGACGTCCAGCAACGCCTCCTCGATGATCGAGCGCAGCCCCCTGGCACCGGTCTCGCGCTCGAGCGCTCGGTCGGCGATCGCATCCAGCGATTCCTCGGCGAAGACGAGCTCCACCCCGTCGAATTCGAAGAAGCGCTGGAACTGCCTGGTCAGGGCGTGACGGGGCTCGGTGAGGACCCGGACGAGGTCGACCCGATCGAGCTGGTGGAGGGCCGCGACGACCGGCAGGCGGCCGATGAACTCGGGGATCATTCCGTACTCGATCAGGTCCTCGGGAAGCACCTGCTCGAACAGCTGGCCAGGGTCCTCGCCCCGCCCGCTCTCCATTGCCGCTCCGA
>JAUMBO010000002.1:858-2461 GCA_032119635.1 Solirubrobacterales bacterium | reverse complement strand
TCTCGTCCTGTCCTGTGCCGTGGTCTTCATGGAGACCACCTTCTTTGCGGTGCTCACCCCGCTGCTGCCCAGCTACCAGGACGACCTCGGCCTCGGCGATGCGGCGGTCGGGGTGCTGTCGGGGAGCTTTGCGGCGGGCGCCGTCGTGCTCGCCCTCCCGGGTGGCTGGATCGCGGCCCGGTATGGGCCCAGGCGGGCGACGATCATCGGCCTGTTCGGCGTGGGGATCTTCAGCACGATCTTCGGATGGGCCGACCAGATCGAGGTCCTGACCGGGGCCCGCTTCTTCCAGGGGGCGTTCGGGGCACTGATGTGGGCCGGGGCGATCAGCTGGGTGATCTCGGCGACCCCCCGCTCGACTCGCGGGCAGGTGATGGGCACCGTGATCGCGGCGGCCGTGATCGGCGAGATGCTCGGTGCACCGATCGGCGCCCTGGCTTATGAAGTGGGGACCGAAGTCGTGTTCAGTGCCGTGCTCGTCCTCGCCTTCGTCATCTCGCTAGTTGCGATGACGGTTCCCCCGGCCGCCGAGGTCGAGGGCCAGGGCCTGGGCGCCGCCGTGGCTGCGGCCCGGCGGGCGAGCCTTGCCCGGACCGTCCTCGTACTCGCCGGACCTTCGGCCGCCTTCGGGATGATCGTCGTGGTCGGACCGCTCAGGCTGGACGACCTCGGTGCCACTCCCTGGATGATCGCCGCCGCCTTTGCCTCCGGATCCCTGATCGAGGCCGTGGTCGGGCCGCTGGTCGGCCGGTTGAGCGACCGGGTCGGCCGGAAGATCCCCTACCTGGCCGGGCTGGTCGTGATGGCAGCCGCGATCTCGGTGGTCGGCTTCTTCGAGATCCTCCCGATGCTCCTCCTGGGAGTCGTGCTGGTTGCCTTCGGGGCCGGCCTTGCCTTCACCCCGGCTTCGACCTTGATCACCGATCGGGCGACTGCGGCCGGCCTGAACCAGGGGTACGCGGCCGGCAGCGCGAACGTGGCCTGGGGCGGTGGCCAGATGGTCGGAGCGGTAGGTGCCGGCTACCTGGCCGGGATTTCGGGCTACGCCCTTCCTGCGACCGTGATGGTCGTCCTGCTCGGGGTCGTCTGGGTCCTGGTCCGCCCGGTCACCGAACCAAGAGATCCCGATGCCGGGTCGGTGGCACCGGCCGGGGGCAAGTGATGGCACCCGGAGCGCTCGGCAGGAGGTCGGGGCCGGTCTGGAAGAACTGGGCCGGGGCCGAGTGCAGGCCTCGAGGGATCGAGCGGCCCCGGAGTCGGGGTGAGCTGATCGAGCTAGTCGGGCACGCCGGTGCAGCCGGGAGGCAGGTGACCGTTGCGGGCTCGGGCCACTCGTTCACCGGAGCCCCGATGACCGATGACCTGATGCTCGAACTTTCCCGTCTCTCCGGGGTACTCGATGCCGATCCGGGGAGCGGACTGGTCGAGGTGCTCGGCGGGACGGTGCTCCGGGACCTGAACCGGGAGCTGGATGTGCTCGGCCTCGCCCTTCCGAACCTGGGCGACATCGACTCCCAGACGGTCGCCGGGGCGATCTCGACCGGGACCCACGGGACCGGCGAGAGCCTCCAGAACCTCCCGGCCCAGGTGGTCGGGATCGATC
>JAUMBO010000002.1:0-848 GCA_032119635.1 Solirubrobacterales bacterium | reverse complement strand
CTGCTCCGGGCCGCGCGGGTCGCGGTCGGCTCGCTCGGGGTGATCTTCACCGTCACCCTCCAGACGGTCCCGGCCTTCAACCTCCATCGCGAGGACGTCCCGGCTCCGCTCGACCAGGTGCTCGGGGAGTTCCATCGCCTCGCAGCCGAAAACGACCACTTCGAGTTCTTCGTCTTCCCGTATTCCGACACGGCACTCACCCTGAGGCGGAACCAGACCGACCGGCCGCCGGCACCGAGGGGCGAGATCGAGAAGTTCCTCTCCGACCGGGTGGTCGAGAACGGGATCGGCGACCTGCTGCTCCGGGGACTCGGCCACTTCCCCACGGCGATCCCGGGGGTGGCCAGGTTCTCGTCCCGGTTCATGACCCAGTCCGAGCAGGTCGACCTGGCTCACCGGCTGTTCGTCAACCACCGGACGATTCGCTTCAACGAGATGGAGTACTGCCTGCCGCGGGACGAGGGGCTGGAGGCGCTTTCCCTGGTGCTCGAGACGATCCGTGAGGAAAAAATGCCGCTCGGGATGCCGGTCGAGTGCCGGGTGCTGGGGGCAGACGACGCGATGCTAAGCCCCTCCTTCGACCGCCCCTCTATATATGTGGCCGTCCACCAGCACTCGAGCGCCGACTGGGAGCGGTGGTTCCGGGAGATCGAGCCGATCTTCATCGAGCGGGGCGGCCGGCCCCACTGGGGCAAGCACCACACCCGTGCCGCGGCCGATCTCGCTCCTCTCTATCCCGAGTGGGATTCCTTCCAGGCGGTGCGGAACGAACTGGACCCGAACCGGACCTTCACCAACGCCTACCTCGAGCGCGTTCTCGGGGCCTGAGCCCCGGCCAAGGGTCTTAC
>JAUMBO010000001.1:0-9314 GCA_032119635.1 Solirubrobacterales bacterium | reverse complement strand
GCTCCCGTAGCTCGCCGGGCAGGAAGGGGCCGTGGCTCCTCGCCCACCGGGAGATGATCAACGTGAGCGGGTCGTCGCGCTCCTCGAGAAAGGCGTCCGGCAGTCCTCCAGGGGGCGAGACTCCCAGCGCGTCCCGGTAGAGACCGGCATCCTCGGCCGCGATGTAGCGCTCCTCACCGTTGATACGGACCGCGATCGCCCGGCGCTCGCGGACCAGGTTCTCGAGCATCGATTCGGCCGACTGGCCCTCGGCCACCCGGTCGGCCACCTCCCCGGCGTTCAGGTCGCCGATCCGGCGAAGCACCTGCTGGAGTCCGTCGCGATCGTTCGCCTTCGCCCTCGGGTCGAGGCACTGCAGGGTCTCGATCACGCCCTCGAGCGCCTCCGGGTCGATCAGGTCGCGGAGTTCGTCCTGTCCGAGCAGCTCCCGGAGCAGCTCCCGGTCGAGCGAGAGGGCGGTCGCCCGGCGCTCGGCGCTCGGGGTGTCCCCCTCGTACATGTACGTCGCGACGTAGTCGAAGAGGAGCGAGGAGGCAAAGGGCGAGGCCGTCTTCGTCTCGACCTCGACCAGGGTCAGCTCCCGGGCGTGGAGGCGCCGGAGCAGCTGGTCGAGGGCCGGCAGGTCGAAGACGTCCGAGAGGCACTCGCGGTAGGTCTCGAGGATGACCGGGAAACGAGGAAACTCCCGGGCGACCTCGAGCAGGTTCTGGGACTTGAGCCGCTGCTGCCAGAGCGGGGTCCGCTTGCCGGGATAGGCGCGGGGCAGCAGCAGCGAGCGGGCCGCGTTCTCCCGGAAACGGGAGCCGAACAGGGCCGAGCCGGCAAGCTCGGCGACGATCATGTCCTCGAGTTCGTCCGGCTCGAGCAGGACGAGCTCGGCCCCGGGCGGTTCGTCGGAGTCCGGCAGGTGGATCGCGATCCCGTCGTCCGAGTAGATCGCGTCGGCCTCGAGGCCCTCCTGCTCCCTCAGCCGGTGGGCGATCGCGAGGCTCCATGCGGCGTGGACCCGACCCCCGAAAGGGGTGAGAACGCAGAGCCGCCAGTCCCCGATCTCGTCCCGGAAACGCTCGACCACGACCGACCGGTCGGAGGGGACGACCCGGGTCGCCTCCTGCTGGTCGCGGAGGTAAGTGACCAGGTTCCGGGCGGCGAGCTCGCTCAGGCCATGGCTCTCGGCCAGCCCGACCGGGTCTGCCTCGACTGCCTCGCGGGAGAACCGCCCGATCGCCTCCCCGAGCTCGGCCGGGCGACCGATCCCCTCGCCCCGCCAGAACGGGATCGCCCCCGGTGCCCCCGGGGCCGGGACGACGATCACCCGGTCCCTGGTTATCTCCTGGATCCGCCAGGCCGTCGCCCCGAGCAGGAAGACCTGGCCGTTCCTCGCCTCGTGGACCATCTCCTCGTCGAGTTCCCCGACCCGGCGGCCATCCGGCAGGTGGACCCCGTAGAGGCCGCGGTCGGGGATCGTGCCGGCGTTGGTGACGACCAGGGAGCGGGACCCCTTGCGGCCTTCGATCGTCCCCTCGGTCCGGTCCCAGACGATCCTCGGGCGGAGGTCGGCGAAGCGGTCCGACGGATACCGGCCGTCGAGCATGTCGAGCACGTTCTCGAACTGCTCCCGGGAGAGATCCCGGAAGGAGGCCGAACGGGTGACGAGACCGAAGGCCTCGTCGACGTCCCAGGTTGCGGTCGAGGCCATCGCGACCAGGTGCTGGGCCAGGACGTCGAGCGGATTCGAGGGAACCACGGTCTCCTCGATCGCCCCCTCCCTCATCCGCTCCGCGACCACGGCCGCCTCGAGCAGGTCGCCCCGGAACTTGGGGAAGATCCGGCCCTTCGAGGTCTGGCCGAGGCCGTGGCCGGCCCGGCCGACCCGCTGCAGTCCACGGCTGACCGACTTCGGCGACTCGACCTGGATCACCAGGTCGACCGCCCCCATGTCGATGCCCAGCTCGAGCGAGGAGGTCGCCACCAGGCAGGGGATCCGGCCGGACTTCAGCTGCTCCTCGACCTCGGCCCGCTCCTCGTGGGAGAGCGAGCCGTGGTGGGCCCGGGCGAGGAGCGGGTGGTCCCCGTTCGCACTGGCCGACTCCTCTCCTTCGGCCTGCTCGGCGTCGAGTTCGTTCAGACGCTGGGCGAGCCGCTCGGCCGCCCGGCGGTTGTTGACGAAGACGATTGTCGAGGTGTGGGAGCGGACCAGGTCGAGGAGTTCCGGATAGATCGCCGGCCAGATCGAGCGGACCGCCTCCTCCTCGCCCTCCGGCGCACCCGGTTGGGTCATGTCCTCGACCGGGACCACGACCTCCAGGTCGAGTGCCTTCGGCTCCGACGCATCGACGATCGCGCACTCGCGGGCCGGGCCGGAAAGGAAGCCCCCGATCCGCTCGAGCGGCCTCTGGGTGGCCGAGAGGCCGATCCGCTGGAGCCTCGAAGCCGGGTCCCGCGAGGTGACGAGGTGCTCGAGTCGCTCCAGGGTGAGCGCGAGGTGGGCGCCGCGCTTGGATCCGGCCAGGGCGTGGATTTCGTCGACGATCACCGTCTCGGCGGTGGTGAGGATCTCCGAGGCTCCGGAAGAGACCATCAGGTAGAGCGACTCCGGGGTGGTGATCAGGATGTCGGGCGGCTCCCGCCGCATCCGCTGGCGTTCCTTCTGGGGAGTGTCCCCGGTCCGGATCGCCACTTCCAGGTTCGCCCCGATCCCCCGGAGAGGGGCCTTGAGGTTTCGTTCGATGTCGTAGGAGAGCGCCTTGAGCGGCGAGACGTAGACCAGCCGGACACCGGGTTCGCGCTCGGTCTCCGAGGCCAGGCGGTCGATCCCCCAGAGGAAGGCGGCCAGGGTCTTGCCGGAGCCGGTCGGAGCCGAGATCAGGGTGTCCTTCCCGCGGGCGATCTGGGCCCAGCCCTCGGCCTGAGCACGGGTCGCGCCCTCGAACGAGGCCTCGAACCACTTCCGGGTCGCTTCCCCGAACAGATCGAGTGATTTCGTGGTCGTCTCCTGTGCCATGGCCAAACGCCCTACTCTAAGGCCCGCCCGGCCCGGAGCGAACCGGTGGAGAACGGATTACCCGGGAAAGAAGTAGGGCGCCCTAGCGCCCGGCCGGTACTTCCGACCCGCTGCGGGAGGCGAGGTAGGCGGCCAGGCCCTCCTCCCAGGGCGGGAGCTCGATCGCCGTCTCGTACTCGCTCTCGAGCGCCGAGAGCGCCGGCCTGGGGGCCCTCTGGCCAAGCATCTCGGTGGTGGCCGAGAGCGTCACCACCTCGATCGCGGCCCGGTCGAAGAGCTCCCGGGCAAAGTCGTAGCGCGAGCACTGACCGGCTGCAGCCATGTGATGGATACCGAAGCGATCGCTGTCCAAAAGCCTGACCAGGCCGACGGCGAGGTGACCCGTCCAGGTGGGCGACCCGATCTGGTCGTGGGGGACGAGCACCCTGCCCCCCGTCTCACCGGCCCGGAGCATCATCTCGACGAAGTTCGACCGGCCTCGTCCGAAGAGCCAGGAAGACCGGACGACGTAGGCCCGGGGGTTGGCGAACAGCGTCGCCTCCTCCCCCTGAAGCTTCGATCGACCGTAGACCGAGAGTGGGGTCGGCGGGTCGCTCTCGACGTATGGGCTGTCCTTCTTGCCGTCGAAGACGTAGGAACTGGACAGGTAGAGGACCCTGGCGTCGACCGAGGCCGCAGCCTCGGCCACGTTCGCCGCACCCTCCGCATTGACCCGTTCGGCGGCGCCCGGGTCATCTTCGGCACCGTCCACATCCGACCGGGCCGCGCAGTTGATCACCGCATCGGGCCGATCGATCTCCAGCCGGTTACGCACCCGCTCGGCGTCGGTCACGTCGAGTTCGTTCGGGCCGAAGGCCCTGACTTCATGACCGGCGGCCAGTGCCGCCTCGACGACGTCCTGGCCGAGCAGTCCCTCGGCGCCCGCGATCACGACCTTCATCGCCCGCCGCTGCCTTCGCATCGGCTGGGGATCGGGCAGGTACCGCCCTTGATGGGGGAACAGACACGCTCCATGGAAAGCAGGGTAGTGCGGGGCCGCTGTGGCAACAACCAGACCCCTGTCATCGGCAGACCAGGACCACCGGGCGTCGCAGGCGAAGCTACAGGTGCCCCGCGAGCTTGCGGTGATCCCAGCTGATCGTGTGGACCGGGGTGAACTCGAGCACCACCCGCTTGGGGGCCTGGGCCCGGTAGGCCTCGACGACCTCCGGAGCTGGTTCGCCCTCTCCCGGGACGTAGCGGCTGGTCATCCCCAGCGCGAACTCGACCACCATGTCGAGATCGTCGTGGATCACGGTCTCGCATTCGAGCATGACCCCCCTCAGCTCGCCGTAGTCGTCGTACCCGGCCTCGACCAGGACGGTCGCCCGGGAATCACGCTCGAGGTTCTTGACCTTCTGGGACTTGCGAAAGGTCCAGGCGAGGATCCGGCCGTCCTCGACCAGGTACCAGAGGGGCATCGAGTGCGGCCAGCCGCGCGGCCCGAAGCTCGAGACGATCGCGACCCTCTCCTCCTCGAGGAAGGAGGTGATCTCCTCTTCGGACATCCTGATCTCGGCACGGCGGTTCATCCCCCGGGCAGGCTAACGCCGATCACTCGTCCAGGTCGCCAACGATCCGGCCCTCGGCGGCCAGCTTCTCGACGTGGGCCTCCATGACGAGCGCCGCAGCCGGACGAAGCCCCTCGGGAACGTCGGACCAGACCTCTTCCAGAAGGGCCGTCCGGGAGCGCTCCCCCCGACCGATCGCTTCGACCAGGCCCCTTTCCCGGGCCTCCCGGTGTTCGATGTACTCGTCGAGCTTCGGGATCGGGTCGGTGACCCAGGGCCCGTGGCCCGGGCAGATAAGGCTCGGAGCCAGCTCCCTGACCCGGGCGAGCGAGTCCATGTAGGCGGCGAGTGACCCGCCGTCCGGGGGCACGAAGCTCGACCCCGCCCCGAGGACGAGGTCTCCGGAGAAGCAGACGCCGTACCCGGTCACGAAGACGAAGTGGTCGGCCGCGTGACCGGGAGTCGCGATCCCGACGAGGCCGCCGGCCTGCTCGCCGTCGGCGAGTCGGGTCGGCTCGACCCCGAGCCCATCGACACCGCCGATGTGGTCACCGTGGGAGTGGGTCAGGAGGACTCCCCCGATCCCGCCCCGACTGTCGGCCTCCTCGGTGACCCGTTCGAGGTGACCGGGGTCGCCCGGGCCGGGGTCGATAACCCAGCAGGGGTCCCTGCCGAAAAGGTAGGTGTTGGTCCCGTCCAAAGTCATCGGACCGGGGTTGGGCGCCAGAATCCGGACCACCTCCGGATGGCCGGGCGCCGTCTCCACCCTCGACTCGCCGCTCACCCTCCTGATTCAACCCCATTCCCCAAACTCACGGCGTCGCTGATCAACGACCGGCCAGCAACCTCTCCCTCTGGCGCGCGGGTCCTGTCGGCAGCCAGTCGACCAGCCTCTCTGGCGCGGGTCCTGTCGGAAGGGGGCGCGCTCACCCTCATCGTCCCTCGTCGGTGAGTACATCCCCCGTCCGCCACCCGCGCACGAATGGCCGGTGAAGTACGAACGACGAAGGACCTGCCCCCAAAGCGCGCGGGTCCTGTCGGCGGCCACCCCCACTCCTCGACTCACCGCTCGTCGTGGGGGTCCCCCGCCGCCGCCACCCACGCGCAAGGGGACTCGGTGAGAAAACGGCGTGAACCCCGAACCACCTGCGAGTTCATGGCAGGGGGTCGGGCAGGGACGAGCGGTTCGGACGGGCCTGGCGGGAGTCGCTGCCCGGCCCCCGCCTGCCGGATCCGGTTCGGTGCGTTCAGGCCGGTCGACGGGCCACCCGTTCCCGATGCGAGTCGACGAGGAACGGGGCGGAACAGCAGTTCGGGCGGGTCAGGCGGCGAGTTCGCGGCCGACGGCCTCGCGAGCCTCCGCCGGCTCGAGGACGACCAGGTCGCCGGCCCCCTTGAGGATCTCCCGGATGAGCCACGGCGTTCCGGCGTAGGGGAACTCGACCACGACCGCGCCATCCTTCAGCTCCTCGATCACGGTCCGCTCCTCCCGCTCCCAGCGCGAGCGCTCCGGCGATACCCAGACCCGGGCGATCGAGGCCTCGGGAACGGTGTCGCCGCTCATCCAGCCCTCGACCCCGGCCATCTCGAGCGCCTCCTCGCGAGGCTCGAAGGTCTGGTCGGTGATCGTCGCCTCCTTGATCCGGTCGAGCTTGAAGTGGCGAATCGCGTCGCGGCTCAAGTCCCAGCACTCGACGTACCAGCCCTCCCGTCCGTTCTCGAGCCGGTACGGCTCGACCGTCCGCTTGGAGAATTTGTCCTCGTTCTCCTTGTAGTAGTTGAGCTCGAGCACCCGGCGGGAGGCGATCGCCTCGTTGACGATCCGGGCGGCCTCGGCCCCACCGGAATCGGCGACCACGGCAAGGCCCTCGCGAGCCGGGTCGTGGCCGAGCGCCTCGACCACCTTCTCGCGGGCCGAATCGAGACGGGCCTGGGGCATGTGGTCGCCGACCAGGTCGATCGCCGCGACCAGGGCCTTGGCCTCCAGCGGCAGCAGCCTGGCCGGCCGGGCGAAGGAGTCGCCGTAGGGCTCCGAATCGACCTCGATCTCGCCGTCGATCACCTCCGCGTAGAGGACGTAGGTACCGCCGCCGAAGTTGACGACGTTGAGGACGTCGATGTCATCCTGGAGCTCCTCCGGGGTCAGCTCGAACCGCTCGCACAGCTCGTCGACCGGAATCCGCCGCTCTTCACGGGCTGCCCCGATCAGCATTCCGGCGAGAGTGACCAGCCGTCCGAAACGCTCCGGCCGGATCGTCGCGCCGGCGCGCTCCTTCGAGCGGGCCTTCCGCTCCCGCGCCTTGGCCTTGCGACGGCGGGCGGCGGCGACGTCGAAGCCGTTGACGTGACGGTCGCGGAGCAGTTCGACCCTCGCCTCGATCGAGTCGGCCAGCTCGTCGGGCGCGACCAGGGTGGCGTTCGGCCGCCACCTCAGCACCCAGGCGATCAACTCGCGCTCGCTCGAGAAGTCGGTCTCGAGGATGATCCCGCTCCGGCCGACCCCGTCGGCCGCCTTCGGCTTCGAGATCTCCCCGAACCGGCCGTAGTCGCGCTCGATCAGCCAGGCGATCCGCTGCTTGAAATGGATCCGGGCCCGGCCGACCGTCTCGCCCAGCTGCCAGTCGGCCAGCTCGGCGTAGTCGCGCCGATCGAAGTCCTCCGGCGGCTGGAAGTCATGCTCGGACTTGGTCGCGTAACCGACCTTGCCCTGGATCCTCGAGAGCCTGAACACCCGGACTGCCTCCCGTTCGTGGGAGTGGCCGATCAGGTAGAACTGCCCGCCCCGGAAGACCAGGTGGTACGGGTCCACCCGCCGGTCCGAGACTTCGTCGCGATCCATCGAGTGGTAGCTGAAGGTGATCGTCTTGTGGCGTGAGATCGCGGTCTCGATCCGGGCGAGGCGCTGGGTCGTCTCCCGCGAGCCGGAGTTCTTGAACTTGGCCATCGCGACGGGAATGTTCCCCGGCTCGGACAGCGGGTTCGGATGCCCCCAGGCGACCTGCTGGAGGGCGAGTCGGAGCGGCTCGGCGTAGGCGAACTCCCCCTCGGTCAGCAGGGCGAGCGAGGTCCGTAGTGCCGCCAGCTCGTCGTCGGTGAACTCGATCGCCGGCAGGTAGAAGTTCTCGGGCGGGAGCGAGTAGAGCTCGGCCTCGAAGAAGCCCTCGCCAGGCCGGTCGACCTGGAGCTCGATCCCGAGGCTGTCCAGTTCGGCCCGGTCGGCGTAGAACCTCCGGGCAAAGGCGTCCTCGTTCATCACGCTGTATCCCTCAACCTCACGCTTGATCTCGAGCGCCGAAACCGGCCTGCCCTGAGCCATCAGGAACGAGATCAGCGAAAGCTGCCGAATCAGCTTCTCGGTGTCCTTCGCCATCCGGGATGAACATACCGACGGGCCGAATCCGGCAATTCCGCGATTCGGCCCTTGTTGCCGGAGTTTCCCGCTTTTTTCGGTTCTTTATCGATCATTTCCCGGCTCGGTGAGCGAACTCGGACCCAACACCCGAACACCGGAGTCCGGACGGGCCGCACGGCCATTTCGGCCACCCCGCCGCCTACACTCCCTTGCCGTGACGGAACCCCCGGCCCAAGACCCGAGCACCGAAGGTACGACGGTCGGGATCGTCGGCCTCGGCTACGTCGGTCTGCCGCTCGCGGTCGCCTTCGCGGAGGTCGGCGTCGAGGTGGTCGGGCTGGACGCCGAGCAGGCCAGGGTCGAGGCGCTCGGCCGCGGTGAGAGCTACGTCGAAGACGTCCCGGACTCGGCTCTCGCGGCTCTCGGGGACTCCTTCACGGCGACCACGGACTACGCCGAGCTGGCCCCGGTCGACACGATCGTGGTCTGCGTCCCGACCCCCCTTACCGAGTCCCGCGAACCGGACCTCTCCTACCTCGAGTCGGCGGGGAAAGCCCTGGCCGGGGTCATCAGAAAGGGCCAGACGGTGATCCTCGAGTCGACCACCTACCCCGGGACCACCCGGGAGGTCCTCGGCCCACTGCTCGAGGAATCGGGGCTGAAGACGGGCGAGGACTTCCACCTCGCCTTCTCCCCGGAGCGGATCGACCCCGGCAGGACCGACTTCACGATCAGGACGACGCCGAAGCTGGTCGGCGGGATCGACCCGGAGAGCACCGAGAGCGCGGCCCGGACCTACGAACTGATTTGCGACGAGGTGGTCCGGCTTTCCGGCCCCGACGCGGCCGAGCTGGCGAAGCTGCTCGAGAACGTCTTCCGCTCGGTGAACATCGCCCTGGTCAACGAACTGGCCCAGCTCTGCGAGCGGCTGGGGATCGACGTCTGGGAGGTGGTCGACGCCGCCTCGACCAAGCCGTTCGGCTTCATGCGATTCGACCCCGGTCCCGGCATGGGCGGGCACTGCCTGCCGATCGATCCCTTCTACCTCGCCTACCGGGCCAAGCAGTACGACTTCGATCCCGGGTTCGTCGAGTTGGCCGGCAAGATCAACCAGTCCCAGCCCGAGTTCTGCGTCACCCGGGCCGAGAGGGTCCTCGAGGACGCCGGCCTCCCGGTGAAGGGCTCGAAGGTGCTGGTGCTGGGCGTGGCCTACAAGCCCGGGGTCGGCGACACTCGGGAATCCCCGGCGATCAGGATCATCTCGCTGCTCGAGGAGCTGGGGGCCGAAGTCTCCTACCACGACCCTCACGTCCCGGAGCTCGAGGGTGGCCGAGCGGGGGTCGAGCTCGACCCGGCCCTCAGTGAGGCCGACCTGTCGATCATCGTCACGGCCCACCCCGAGTTCGAT